>NZ_JBTJEN010000011.1:0-195167 GCF_054456575.1 Pseudomonas sp. Eth.TT006
CAAAGCCTTTTGGGTTACCTTTTCGGCGTCTGGAAAAGGTGACTCGCTGTAAGAGCGAAACCGCCAGCAGCAACACCCGAAGCAACGGATATGCCCCCAATCCCAATCCCCAAACCCAAAAAAAAGGCGCGATCCCCAAGAATCGCGCCTTCTTCACATCCAGCTATCTATCAACTACCCAAAGCCTTCGAAGCCAACCAGAACAACCCGGCCGACAACGCCACAGTCGCCGGCAGAGTCAACACCCACGCCAGCAGAATGGTACGAACCGTCCCCCCCTGCAGGCCGCTCTTGTTGGCAACCATGGTACCGGCCACGCCCGAGGACAGAACGTGAGTGGTCGACACCGGCAGGCTGAAGATGTTGGCCAGGCCAATCATGCTCGCAGCGGTAATCTGTGCCGACATGCCCTGGGCATAGGTCATGCCCTGCTTGCCGATCTTCTCGCCGATGGTCAGTACCACGCGTTTCCAGCCGATCATGGTGCCCAGACCCAGTGCCAGAGCAACCGCCAGAATCACCCAGAACGGCGCGTATTCGGTGGTGGTGGTCAGGTCTTTGCGCAACTTGTCCAGGTCAGCCTTTTCGCGGGCTTCAACGCCTGGCAGCTTGGCGACTTTCTTCGCCGTGTCGTCCAGGCACAGCAGGTAGCGGCGCACTTCGATGCGGCTTTCGGCCGGCAGCGAGTGGTAGTCCGAAACACCTTTGAGCGTGTGCAGCAGGGCGGAAATGGTCGGTTCGGTCTGCTGCGGGTTGCAGCGGAATTTCTCCGGCAGGTCGCCTTCCACGCTTTTGCCCAGCGCCAGGAACTCGCCGAGGGTGGCGGAATTGCGCTGGTAGAACTGGCTCAGGTGCAGGGTCGCGTCGCGGGTGCGCTCGATCTGGTAAGTGGTGCTGTTCAGGTCGAGAACGAACTGCGCCGGGACGATACCGATTAGCACCAGCATGATCAGGCCGATGCCTTTCTGACCGTCGTTGGAACCGTGCACGAAGCTCATGGCCATCGCCGACATCACCAGCACCAGACGATTCCAGAACGGCGGGTGTTTCTTGTCGTCGATCTTGCGGCGCTGTTCCGGGGTCTTGTGCATCTTCGACAGCGGGCGCCACCATTTCAGGCCGATCAGCACCAGGGCCGCGACAAGGAAGCCGGCCATGGGCGAGAACACCAGCGAAGCGCCGATATCGATCGCTTTCTGCCAGTTCACGCCGTCACCCAGCGGAATGTCGTTGATCAGGGCGTTGGCCAGGCCGACACCGAGGATCGAGCCGATCAGGGTGTGCGAACTCGACGCCGGGATACCGAAGTACCAAGTGCCCAGGTTCCAGGCGATGGCTGCGGCGAGCAACGAGAACACCATCGCCAGGCCATGGCCGGTGTTCACATTGATCAGCAGTTCCACCGGCAGCAAGTGGACAATGGCATACGCCACGCCAACGCCGCCCAGCAGCACGCCGAGGAAATTGAACACACCGGAGAAGAACACCGCCAGGTGTGGCGGCATGGCTTTGGTGTAGATAACAGTGGCTACCGCGTTAGCGGTGTCATGAAATCCATTGATGAACTCGAAGGCGAGGACAAACGTCAGGGCGAGCAAGAGGCTCACAAGCACCCAAGCATCCAGTCCGCTGAATAAATCGATCATGAAGGTTTTCTGACCCGGTCATAAGGGGGCGCGATTATGCCAGAAAAGACTGGAAATCGATGCCCTACCTGCTCATCGGTTACACACTTCTTCGATTTAATTTGTTGCAGTGCATGAAAACCCAGTGTCGCGCATGGTTTTTCAAATCGTTGATTTTATTGATAAAAGTCTTTTTTGGCAGGCGATTTCACCCAGGCGCAGAGGGCTCAAACGCTTGTCTGAAATATCTGTGAAACCTGTAAGACGCCCGTCCTGCGTCTGTAGGACCGAATGATGGCCGCTGCCCGCGGGTAGCGGGCGCGCAAGGCATCGTCGGTACACCGCGCTTGTAACCGGTGCGGACGCAAACCTTCAAAAAGTCCGAAAACCTTCGCTCAAGGCTCTTCGGCTTTGAGTTCCTTTTCGATCTTTTCGATTTCCTGCTTGAAAACCTGATCCTGAACGGTAGGGCGTTTGCGCCATGCTTTGCGTTCCGGTTCGGGTTGCGCGGCGTAGGTGGTGACTTCCCCGCCGTAAACTTCCTTGTAACGTTGTTCCTGGCGCTCAAGTTCCGCGCGCAGTTCGTCTTTCGTCACAGTGCTACCTGTATGAGTTGAGTTAAGTATCTGGTGAAACGCACTGCAATGAATCGATTGAACGAGCCCACCGACAGGCAATGCCCGGACAGGCATTGCTGTTAACGGCAGGGCGATCAAGACTTCCATGTTGCAGGCGGCTACGGCACCAGATTAAAAATGTCGCAGCATCAATTTCCTGGTTCAGCGAGTGCTGGCGCAGCATGAGTCATGCGCGTCGGCGCTGGCCGGGGGCTGTCGGCGAATGGCATCGCCTCGGCATGTGGCGGTCTCGGTGAATAAGACCGGGGGCCACTGAGGTGCATTATAGCGGTCGATTCGGGAATGACTATCTTTGCCTAGTTAAAAACGGTTCCGGAATGTGTGATTGTTTTGTGACTGACGTTTTTTATCGAAAGTTGCATTCGCGGCGGATGTTTATTGGGCCGGTGTTGAGTTTCTGGCGTCATTAAGTCGAACAACTAAAGAAACGATTCACTGGCTCGACAAAGTTGAGCGAATGTTTCTTTGAGGTTGAACGAGTCCTGCAAGCGCCGATTGCGATAATCGGTCGACGGTTCGATAATCGCCCAATCTTGGCGTCCCGGCCCTTGTGCATCGGCGGGTGAGCCGCTTGTATAGCCATTGATCCGTGCCGGAAAAAAGGACAACAAATGAACGATCAAATGCGCAACTCCTTCACCTCCGTGGCACCGCCGATCGTTGCTTCGCCGGCCAAGCGTATCCAGGCGTTGACCGGTGATCCGGATTTCATGACCTCGCTGGCCCGGGGCTTGGCCGTGGTGCAGGCATTTCAGGAGCGCAAACGGCACCTGACCATCGCGCAGATCAGCCACCGCACGGAAATCCCCCGCGCCGCGGTGCGCCGTTGCCTGCACACCTTGATCAAACTCGGTTACGCCACCACCGATGGCCGCACGTATTCGTTGCTGCCTAAAGTGCTGACCCTCGGCCACGCCTATCTGTCCTCGACCCCGCTGGCCGTTTCCGCTCAGCCGTACCTCGACCGCATGAGCGAGCAATTGCACGAGGCCTGCAACATGGCGACGCTCGAAGGCGACGATATTCTTTACATCGCCCGTTCGGCGACCACCCAGCGGCTGATCTCGGTCGACTTGTCAGTGGGCGGGCGGTTGCCGGCCTATTGCACGTCGATGGGGCGCATTCTGCTGGCGGCGCTGGATGACACCTCGCTGCGCGAATACCTCGATCACGCCGAACTGGTGGCCAAAACCAGTCGCACCCTGCATACCCCGGATTCCTTGCTCGAATGCCTGCAGCAAGTGCGGCAGCAGGGCTGGTGCATCGTCGATCAGGAACTCGAGCAGGGCCTGCGTTCGATTGCGGTGCCGGTCTACGACGCGTCGGGCCAGGTGGTCGCGGCGCTCAACGTCAGTACCCACGCCGGTCGCGTCAGCCGCGCCGAGCTGGAGCAGCGCTTCCTGCCGGGCCTGCTCAGCGCCAGCCGCGACCTCAGTGCGCAGCTGTTCGCCTGAGGAAGCTGTTCGATAAACGCACAGTGTTGCGTTTATCGAATTGACGCTAAAACCCTCGGATCATTAATGTCGCGGCAGCGTCATCCGGCGCATATGAATGAGCCTGCCGGATTGTCGACTCCCATAATAATGACAAGAGGCACCCTCACCATGCGCATGCTCCCCGACTGTCTCAGCCCTGTCCGCTGTTGCCGGATTTCTCGCAACGCCTGATCCCGACCTTCTATTCTTGTGACCGTGCCGCTCTCTGGCCGGCCGCCGTTCGACTGCGTTTTTTGCGTGGAATAAAAATAATGAACCAGCCTCAGTCCGCTGTAGGTCACTGCCTCGACGTGCAGACCTTCATCAATGCCCAACCGATCTCGCGCTATCAGTGGCGGGTGGTGATCCTGTGTTTCCTGATTGTGTTTCTCGATGGCCTCGACACGGCGGCGATGGGCTTTATCGCTCCGGCGTTGTCGCAGGACTGGGGCATCGACCGTGCCAGCCTCGGCCCGGTGATGAGCGCCGCGTTGATCGGCATGGTTTTCGGCGCGCTCGGCTCCGGCCCGTTGGCTGACCGCTTCGGGCGCAAAGTGGTGCTGGTCGGTGCGGTGCTGTTGTTCGGCGCGTTCAGCCTGGCTTCGGCCTACAGCAGCAACGTCGAGCAGTTGCTGGTGCTGCGTTTCCTCACCGGCCTCGGTCTCGGCGCCGGCATGCCCAACGCCACCACACTGCTTTCGGAGTACACCCCGGAACGCAAGAAGTCGTTGCTGGTGACCAGCATGTTCTGCGGCTTCAACCTCGGCATGGCCGGTGGTGGTTTTATATCGGCGAAGTTGATCCCGGCGTTCGGCTGGCACAGCCTGCTGCTGATCGGCGGGATCCTGCCGCTGATTCTCGCCGTGGTGCTGCTGTTCTGGCTGCCGGAATCGGCGCGTTATCTGGTGGTGCGCAATCGCGGTACCGACAAGGTACGCAAGACTCTGTCACCGATCGATCCGGTGGCGGTGGCGCAGGCGGCGAGTTTCAGCGTGCCGGAGCAGAAAACCGTCAAGGCGCGCAACGTGTTCGCGGTGATCTTCTCCGGTACCTACAGCGCCGGGACACTGCTGCTGTGGCTGACCTATTTCATGGGCCTGGTCATCGTCTATCTGCTGACCAGTTGGCTGCCGACCCTGATGCGCGAAAGCGGCGCGAGCATGGAGCAGGCGGCGTTCATCGGCGCGCTGTTCCAGTTTGGCGGAGTACTGAGCGCGGTCGCTGTCGGCTGGGCGATGGACCGCTTCAATCCGCACAAGGTCATCGGCACTTTCTACCTGCTGGCCGGGGTGTTTGCCTACGCGGTGGGGCAGAGCCTGGGCAACATCACCTTGCTAGCAACCTTGGTGCTGGTGGCGGGGATGTGCGTCAACGGCGCGCAATCGGCAATGCCCTCGCTGGCGGCGCGGTTCTATCCGACTCAGGGCCGGGCGACCGGAGTGTCGTGGATGCTCGGGATCGGCCGCTTTGGCGCGATTCTCGGTGCGTGGATGGGCGCGACTCTGTTGGGCCTGGGCTGGAACTTCGAACAGGTGTTGACCGCGCTGGTGATTCCGGCGGCGCTGGCGACCACGGCGGTGGTGATCAAGGGCATGGTCAGTCATGCGGATGCGACCTGAGGTCAGGTCTGTAGATCTTCATTGATACAACAGACCTCTTCGCGAGCAAGCCCGCTCCCACATTTGAAATGCATTCCCCTGTGGGAGCGGGCTTGCTCGCGAAGCCTTTGATCTTGATTGTTAGGGTGATAACAATCCGTTCGATAAACGAACACTCAGTCGATTATCGGATTGTTTGGGGTTTTTCCGCAGCTTAATCTGCAGTGACTCCGGCGCTGAACCTCGCGCCCTTTTTATCACTGGCGATTCACTACAAAAACGGGAGCCTGCTCCATGGCTGAGATCCTTTCGCTGCACGACGCGGTGAAGCAATTCGTCAACGACGGCGACACCGTCGCGCTCGAAGGCTTCACCCACCTGATCCCTACGGCGGCAGGTCATGAAATCATTCGTCAGGGCAAGAAAGATCTGACCCTGGTGCGGATGACGCCGGACCTGATCTACGACCAATTGATCGGTGCTGGCTGTGCACGCAAGCTGATCTTTTCCTGGGGTGGCAACCCCGGTGTGGGTTCGCTGCACCGTCTGCGCGATGCCGTCGAGAAGCAGTGGCCGCATGCCCTGGAAATCGAAGAACACAGCCACGCCGACCTGGCCAATGCCTACGTCGCCGGCGCTTCCGGCCTACCGTTCGCGGTACTGCGGGCCTACGCCGGTTCCGACCTGCCGAAGGTCAATCCGCTGATCAAGTCCGTGACCTGCCCGTTCACCGGTGAAGTGCTGGCGGCGGTGCCGTCGGTGCGTCCGGACGTCACCGTGATCCACGCGCAGAAAGCCGACCGCCAGGGCAACGTGCTGCTGTGGGGGATTCTCGGGGTGCAGAAAGAGGCGGCACTGGCGGCCAAGCGCTGCATCGTCACCGTCGAGGAAATCGTCGATAACCTCAATGCGCCGATGAACGCCTGCGTGCTGCCCACCTGGGCCTTGAGCGCGGTCTGCCACGTACCCGGCGGCGCGCATCCGTCCTACGCCCACGGTTACACCGAGCGCGACAATCGTTTCTATCAGGCGTGGGACCCGATCGCCCGCGACCGTGAGACGTTTACCGCGTGGATCAACGAATACATCCATGGCTGCGCTGACTTCAGCGAGTTTCAGGCCAAGCTGGCCGCTGCTTCGGAGGCCAAGTAATGACTTACACCACCAACGAAATGATGACCGTCGCTGCAGCCCGACGCCTGAAGAACGGCTCGGTGTGCTTTGTCGGCATCGGCCTGCCGTCGAAAGCTGCCAACCTTGCGCGTCTGACCTCGTCGCCGGACGTGGTGCTGATTTATGAATCCGGCCCGATTGGCGCCAAGCCGAGCGTGCTGCCGCTGTCGATCGGTGACGGCGAACTGGCGGAAACCGCCGACACTGTCGTGCCGACCGGTGAGATTTTTCGCTACTGGCTGCAGGGCGGGCGCATCGACGTCGGTTTTCTCGGCGCGGCGCAGGTCGACCGCTTTGGCAACATCAACACCACTGTGGTCGGCGACTATCACGCACCGAAAGTGCGCCTGCCGGGTGCCGGTGGCGCGCCGGAAATTGCCGGTTCGGCGAAAAGCGTGCTGATCATCCTCAAGCAGTCGGCGCGTTCGTTCGTCGACAAGCTCGACTTCATTACCTCGGTCGGCCACGGCGAGGGCGGCGATTCGCGCAAACGTCTGGGCCTGCCGGGCGCCGGTCCGGTCGGGATCATCACCGACCTGTGCATCATGGAGCCGGAAGCGGGCAGCCATGAATTCGTGGTCACCGCGCTGCATCCCGGCGTGACCCGCGAGCAAGTGGTCGCCGCCACCGGTTGGGCGATTCGTTTTGCCGACAACGTTGAAACCACTGCCGAGCCGACTGAAGTCGAGCTGAGCGCGCTGCGCGACCTCGAAGCGCGCACCGCCGCGGCCCACGGCCAGGCACCGGGAGAAGCATGATGCGTGACGTGTATATCTGCGACGCGATTCGTACTCCCATCGGCCGTTTCGGCGGTGGTCTGGCCGCCGTACGCGCCGACGATCTGGCCGCGGTGCCGATCAAGGCACTGATGGAGCGCAACCCTTCGGTGGACTGGAACGCGGTCGACGAAGTGTTCCTCGGCTGTGCCAACCAGGCCGGCGAAGACAACCGCAACGTGGCGCGCATGGCGCTGCTGCTGGCGGGCCTGCCGGACAGCGTGCCGGGCGTGACCCTCAACCGCCTCTGCGCTTCGGGCATGGACGCAATCGGCACTGCGTTCCGCGCGATTGCCAGTGGCGAGATGGAGCTGGCGATTGCCGGCGGCGTCGAGTCGATGTCCCGCGCGCCGTTCGTGATGGGCAAGGCTGACGCGGCGTTCTCGCGCAACATGAAACTGGAAGACACCACCATTGGCTGGCGCTTTATCAACCCGTTGATGAAGGCGCAATACGGCGTCGACGCGATGCCGCAGACCGCCGATAACGTCGCCGACGACTACCAAGTCTCGCGCGCCGATCAGGACGCCTTTGCCTTGCGCAGCCAGCAACGCACTGCCGCTGCGCAGGCGGCGGGCTACTTTGCCGAGGAAATCGTCGAAGTGCGCATCGCCCACAAGAAGGGCGAAACCGTGGTCAGCCAGGACGAGCACCCGCGCGCTGATACCACGCTGGAAGCCCTGAGCAAATTGAAACCGGTCAACGGCCCGGACAAGACCGTCACCGCCGGCAATGCCTCGGGCGTTAACGACGGTGCTGCCGCGCTGATTCTGGCGTCTGCCGAAGCGGTGAAAAAACACGGCCTGACCGCTCGCGCCAAAGTGCTCGGCATGGCCAGCGCCGGTGTCGCGCCACGGGTGATGGGCATCGGCCCGGTGCCGGCGGTACGCAAACTGATCCAGCGCCTGGGTGTGGCGGTCAGCGATTTTGACGTGATCGAACTCAACGAAGCGTTCGCCAGCCAGGGTCTGGCGGTGCTGCGCGAATTGGGTCTGGCCGACGATGCACCGCAGGTCAACCCGAACGGTGGTGCGATTGCCTTGGGTCATCCGTTGGGCATGAGCGGCGCGCGGCTGGTGCTGACCGCGTTGCATCAGCTGGAAAAGACTGGCGGCAACAAAGCTCTGGCGACCATGTGCGTCGGAGTAGGGCAGGGTCTGGCCCTGGCCATCGAACGCGTCTGACGCAGCGCGTCGACTGACAAGAACAGAGGAAAGCGAAATGACTGACAAGCCTGGCTACCGTCGTCCGCAGGAAGGCACCCAGCCCGAATATCTGCACCCGACGTATCAATCCACCAACCTGCGCTCGCCGTCCAAGCCGTTGGTGTTTCTGCCGCATTCGTTGTCGGAGATCACCGGCCCGACCATCGGTGCCGAACGTGTCGCCGACAAGGACAACGACCTGACCGCGCAGCACGACGGCGAACCGCTGGGCGAGCGGATCATCATTCACGGCCGCGTGCTCGACGAAAACGGTCTGCCGGTGCCGGGGATTCTGGTGGAGATCTGGCAGGCCAACGCTGCCGGTCGCTATAACCACAAACGCGACCTGCACGACGCGCCGCTGGACCCGAATTTCACCGGCACCGGCCGCACCGTGACCGACGCTGACGGCTGGTATCAGTTCCAGACCATCAAGCCCGGCGCCTATCCATGGGGCAATCACCACAACGCGTGGCGCCCGGCGCACATCCATTTCTCGCTGTTCGGGCCGAGCATCCTCACCCGCCTGGTGACGCAGATGTACTTCCCCGGCGACCCGCTGCTGGCCTACGACCCGATCTACAACTGCGTGCCGGACACCTCCGCCAAGGAACGTCTGATCGCCGCTTTCGATCTGGAAAAAACCATTCCGTCCTACGCCCTCGGTTATCGCTGGGACATCGTCTTGCGCGGCCGCGATGCCACGCCGATGGAGAAATAAGATGACGCTGACTGCCACCACGTCCCACACCGTCGGGCCGTACTACCACATCGGCCTGACCTGGCTGAACCGTGAAAACCTTGCGGTCGAACAAACCCTCGGCGAGCGGGTGGCGATCACTGGCCAGGTCGTTGACGGCAACGGCGATGTGGTCAACGACGCCATGCTCGAAGTCTGGCAGGCCAACGCCGCCGGCAAGTACGCGCACCCGGAAGACGAGCAGGACAAACCACTGGACCCGCATTTCGAAGGGTTCGGCCGGGTGCCGGTGGACGCCGAAGGGCGCTTCCGTTTCACCACGATCAAACCGGGCACGGTCGCCGGCCTGAAAGGCTCGACCCAGGCGCCGCATCTGGTGGTGCTGGTGTTTGCCCGGGGGCTGGTCAAGCACCTGATGACACGCATCTACTTCGAAGGCGAGCCGGCCAACGTCAATGATCCGCTGCTCGAATGTGTGCCAGCCGAGCGTCGCCCGACCTTGCTGGCGAAGCCGGATGCTTCCGGGGTTTATCAGTGGAATGTGATTTTGCAGGGGACTGAGGCGGAGACGGTGTTTTTCGATTATTGAAGAACACCCCAAATCCCCTTCGTAGGAAAGTGTCTCTGCGGTGAGCAATGCTGTTCACTTAACCCCTGTGGCGAGGGGATTTATCCCCGATGGGCTGCGAAGCAGCCCCCAAAACCTGAAATCGCGGTGCTTCAGAAATACTGAGGTTGCAGAGTTTGCGAGTGCTGCGCACTCGATCGGGGCGGTGCGACGTTTCGCTAAATCCCCTCACCACAAGGGTAGGTCAATACAAAGGGAACTGTGTTGTAGATGTATCTGTGGAACGGGACTGTTGCGAAGTGTGTCTAGACTTTCACCTGTCCCCTCAGAGTAAAAAACAATGACAACCACCACTACTCACTACACCGGCGAAGAGCGCAGCAAGCGCATCTTCGCCATTGTCGGCGCCTCGTCCGGGAATCTGGTCGAATGGTTCGACTTCTATGTCTACGCCTTTTGCGCGATCTACTTCGCCCCGGCGTTTTTCCCTTCCGACAATCCCACGGTGCAACTGGTCAACACCGCCGGTGTATTCGCTGCCGGGTTCCTGATGCGCCCGATTGGCGGCTGGATTTTCGGGCGGCTGGCGGACAAGAAGGGCCGCAAGACTTCGATGATGATTTCGGTGCTGATGATGTGCTTCGGCTCGTTGCTCATCGCCTGCCTGCCGACCTATTCGAGCATCGGCGTGTGGGCGCCGCTGCTGTTGTTGTTCGCGCGTCTGCTGCAAGGTTTGTCGGTGGGCGGCGAGTACGGCACCACCGCGACCTACATGAGTGAAGTCGCGCTCAAGGGCCAGCGTGGATTCTTCGCCTCGTTCCAGTACGTGACCCTGATCGGCGGGCAACTGCTGGCGGTATCGCTGGTGGTGATCCTGCAGCAGTTCCTCAGCGAAGAAGAACTGCGTGCCTATGGCTGGCGGATTCCGTTTGTGGTGGGTGCGGTGGCGGCGGTGATTTCGCTGTTCCTGCGGCGTTCGCTGAAAGAAACCGCCAGCAAGGAAATGCGCGAGAACAAGGACGCCGGCAGCATCCGCGCACTGTTCCGCGATCACAAGGCCGCGTTCATCACCGTGCTCGGTTACACCGCCGGTGGTTCGCTGATTTTCTACACCTTCACCACCTACATGCAGAAGTACCTGGTGAACACCGCCGGCATGCACGCCAAGACCGCCAGCTACATCATGACCGGCGCGCTGTTTCTGTATATGTGCATGCAGCCGCTGTTCGGCATGCTCGCCGACAAGATCGGTCGGCGTAATTCGATGCTCTGGTTCGGCGCGCTCGGCACCTTGTTCACCGTGCCGATCCTGTTGAGCCTGAAAAGCATCAGCAGCCCGATTCTGGCCTTTGTGCTGATCACCGTGGCGCTGGCGATCGTCAGTTTCTACACCTCGATCAGCGGCCTGGTGAAAGCCGAAATGTTCCCGCCGGAAGTCCGTGCCCTCGGCGTGGGCCTGGCCTACGCGGTGGCCAACGCGATCTTCGGCGGGTCGGCGGAATACGTGGCCCTGAGCCTGAAAGCCGGGGGCATGGAAAACGCGTTTTACTGGTACGTCACGCTGATGATGGCGGTGGCGTTCCTGTTCAGCCTGCGCTTGCCGAAACAGGCGGCGTACTTGCATCACGATCTGTAAACCGATGTGCGCGGGCCGAACTGGCCCGCGCCGGCAAGGACTGTTTATGACTCAGCGACCGGGCAATCAATTGTTCGATGCCTACTTCACGGCCCGCGACATGCGCGAGGTGTTCTGCGATCAGGGCCGGGTGCAGGCGATGCTCGATTTCGAAGCGGCGCTGGCCCGGGCCGAGGCGCGGGTCGGGTTGATTCCGCCGTCTGCCGTGGCGCCGATTGCCGCGGCCTGCAACGCCGGTCTGTATGACTTCGCCGCACTCGGTGAAGCCATTGCCACCGCCGGCAATTCGGCGATCCCTCTGGTCAAGGCCTTGGGCAAGCAGATCGCCGCGACCAACGCTGAAGCCGAACGTTATGTGCATCTGGGCGCCACCAGTCAGGACGTGATGGATTCGGGGCTGGTGCTGCAATTGCGCCAGGCGCTGGAACTGATCGAAAGCGATCTGGCAGCGCTGGCGGATTCGCTGGCCAGCCAAGCCAAACGCTATGCGGCGACGCCACTGGCCGGGCGCACCTGGCTGCAACACGCCACGCCCGTCACGTTGGGGATGAAGATCGCCGGCTGGCTTGGCGCAGTGACTCGCAGTCGCCAGCGTCTGCGCGAACTCAAGCCGCGGCTGCTGGTGCTGCAGTTTGGCGGCGCGTCCGGCACCCTCGCGGCGTTGGGCGAGCAGGCCTTGCCGATTGCCGCAGCGCTGGCCGAAGAACTGCGACTGAGCTTGCCGGAGCAACCGTGGCACACTCAGCGTGATCGCCTCGTCGAGTTCGGCTCAGTGCTCGGTTTGATCGCTGGCAGCCTTGGCAAACTGGGCCGCGACGTCAGCCTGCTGATGCAAACCGAAGCGGCGGAAGTGTTCGAGCCGTCGGCGCCGGGCAAGGGCGGTTCGTCGACCATGCCGCACAAGCGCAACCCGGTGGGCGCGGCGGTGTTGATCGGCGCCGCAACCCGCGTGCCGGGGCTGGTGTCGACGCTGTTCAGCGCCATGCCTCAGGAGCACGAACGCAGCTTGGGTTTGTGGCATGCCGAATGGGAAACCCTGCCGGAGATCTGCTGCCTGGTGTCCGGTGCGCTGCAACAGGCGCGGCTGCTGGCCGATGGGCTGGAAGTCGATGCCGAACGCATGGCGCGCAATCTCGAATTGACCCAAGGGCTGGTGCTGGCGGAAGCGGTGAGCATCGTCCTCGCCCAGCGCGTCGGCCGCGACAGCGCGCATCACCTGCTCGAACAGTGCTGCAAACGCGCGGTGGCTGAGCAGCGCCATCTGCGCGCGGTGCTCGGTGACGAGCCGCAAGTGACCGCCGAATTGAGCAGCACCGAACTGGATCATCTGCTCGACCCCGCGCATTACCTCGGCCAGGCACAGGTCTGGGTCGAGCGCGCCGTGGCCGAACACAACGCTTTGACTGTCTGAAGGAGAGGGCTGTGGCTTTCGTTCAACTCGCCGATGGCGAACTGCACTATCAACTGGAGGGGCCGGTCGATGCGCCGGTGCTGGTGCTGTCCAACTCGCTGGGCACCGACCTGCACATGTGGGATGCGCAGATGCCGGCGCTCACCGAGCATTTCCGCGTTCTGCGGTTTGATACGCGCGGGCACGGCCAGTCGCTGGTGACAGCGGGGCCTTACAGCATCGAGCAGTTGGGCCGTGATGTCCTCGGACTGCTGGATGCGCTGCACATCGAACGCGCGCATTTCTGCGGCTTGTCGATGGGCGGGTTGATCGGCCAGTGGCTGGGGATCAACGCCGGTCATCGTCTGCACAAACTGATCGTGTGCAACACCGCCGCGAAGATCGGCGATCCGTCGGTGTGGAATCCACGCATCGAAACCGTGCTGCGCGACGGCCCGGCGGCGATGGTTGCGTTGCGCGATGCGTCGATTGCCCGTTGGTTTACCCCGGACTTCTCGGCGGCCCATCCGGCTGCGGCGAAGAAAATCACCGACATGCTGGCCGCGACCAATCCTGAGGGTTACGCCGCCAACTGCGCAGCGGTACGCGATGCGGATTTCCGTGAGCAACTGGCGGCGATCAGCGTGCCATTGCTGGTCATCGCCGGCACTGAAGACGCAGTGACGCCACCGTCCGGCGGGCATTTCATTCAAGCGCATGTACGCGGCGCCGAGTACGCCGAGTTCCATGCCGCACATCTTTCCAACGTGCAGGCCGGCGACGCGTTCAGCGACCGCGTGCTGACATTCTTGCTGGCTGATTGAGGGGATTTCCGTGGACGAGAAACAACGTTACGACGAAGGCCTGCAAGTACGCCGCGCGGTGCTGGGCGATGCCCACGTCGATCGCAGCCTGACCACGCTGACCGAATTCAATTCGGAATTCCAGGAGATGATCACCCGTCACGCCTGGGGCGACATCTGGACCCGCCCGGGCCTGCCACGGCACACCCGCAGCCTGATCACCATCGCCATGCTGATCGGGATGAACCGCGAAGCCGAGCTGAAACTGCATTTGCGCGCAGCGGCCAACAACGGTGTGAGCCGGGGCGAGATCAAGGAGGTGATCATGCAGAGCGCGATTTATTGCGGGATCCCGGCGGCGAATGCGACGTTTCATTTGGCGGAGTCGGTGTGGGATGAGTTGGGGGTTGAATCCCGGGAATAGTCGTTGTCCGGGGCTGACGCCTTCGCGAGCAAGCCCGCTCCCACATCTGGAATGCATTTCAACTGTGGGAGCGGGCTTGCTCGCGAAGGCGATAGTCGCCCGAATGAAGTCAAACTCTGGCCACAATAAACATCCGTTTGAACGCAAACAACGTATGCCCATCCGCCTCCTGCGGATAATGCGCATGCACCCGCATCAGAAAGTGGTAGATAAACCGCGCCTGTTCCGCTGACGTCAGCGCCTGCATCACCGGCCGCAGCGCCGAGACCTTCACCCAGTCATACACCGGCGACTTGCCGTCGATCACCTGCAGTTGCTCGGTCTCCCAGATGTCCAGCGACGTGGTCAGCGGTGCGAGCAGGCGGTAGTAATCCTTCAGCGTCAACAACGGTCGAGCGGCCATGCGCCGGCGCAGTTGCGGGGTGCCCAAGGGCGTGTGATTCGGGCCTGCGTCTTCAAGGGTTTCGAGCATCAGTCGATACCACAGCGCATCGCGCCAGTCCGGCATGTGCGCCGCCAGACAGCCGCCGGGATTGAGATGCCCGAGCAGGCGTGGCAGCAGTTGTTGATGATCGTCGATGAAATGCAGCACCGCTGCCGCAAGCAGCAGATCGGCCGGTTGATCGGGGTGCCAGGCGAGCAGATCGCATTCTGTCCATGACGCGTTGATTGGCAACCTGCGCGCCTCTTCGAGCATCTGTGCGGAGCTGTCGACGCCCTGCAGCCGGGCACGCGGCCAGCGCTCGGCGAGCAGTTGCGTGGCGATGCCGGTGCCGCAACCGAGGTCGTAAATACGTTGGGGATTGTCCAGTTCGACGCGGTCGAGCAATTCGTTGACCGGGCGTTGCCTGAGACGGGAAAACTGCTGGTACGCCTTGGCGTCCCAGTGCGTGCAGGCGTTGCCTGCCGCTGCGGATTTGGTGCGCATGAGGAGGTCCTCTCTGGCGGATTACAGTTGTCTGCCGATCACGTTCAGGGTTTTCAAGACGACGGCCACGCCTTTGCGCGTGTCCTCTTCATGCAGCAGTTTGAGTAGCGTCAGAATGCCCGGCGCCGTGGTCTGCGCCGATACCTCGGCGTTGGCCACCCGCACTGCATTGCTGACGGCCCAGGCGGCGGCAGTGCTGCTCTCAAACAATTGCGCAAGTTTTTCCACCATCGCCGCGTCGAGCAAATCAACCATGTCCGAGACCAGCGACAGCAGGTCGACCAGGTTGTCCAGGCGACCGTTGTCGATGAGGGGCTGCAGTTTTTCCAGCAGATTGTTCAGTCCGGGTGTGCCCGACATCTTTTCCGCACCACTCGGATGTTCACCAGATACATTCATCGCTGTTCACTCCTCCCTGTGCAGGGTCAAAGCATGCCGCGGGCAACGGCCCAATACAGACCGCGATTGAAGCCGTTTCTGAGCAGACCGCCGAGTTTGGTCGGGGGTGTCGGTGTAACGTCGTGTGCGTAGTCGTACCACAGTGGCATACCGGCGTTGAGCCCCATCTGCGCCACGGCCTGAACCCGTCCGTCATAAGCGCTAATGGACGATCCCAGACGAATTTCTCCGGCAATATTGTTGGCAATGACCGGGGCCTGGTTATGGCAGGCCCCCCTGCCTTGCTCACCGGCAGATCGACGGTGTCCCCAATCACGTACACGTTCTCCAGGCCGTATACCTGCAGCGTTTCGTGATTGGTCGGCAGCCAGCCCTCGTTGTCTGGCGCTTGTGAGGCGCCCGATTGCAGTACCGCATCCACGGCACGGATCGGTGGGGTCGCCAGCAAAATATCGAAAGACTCGGATGCGCCCTCGGCCGAATAGGCAATTTTGCGCTCGACATCGACATGACTGAGGGTAAAGCCGCGTTGGTAGAGGATGTTTTTTTGCTCGAAGATGCCGGGCAGTACATTGCCGGTCGGGCGTTGCAAAAACAGGCAATTGCGCAGCAGCTGGGCGATGGTGGGGTAGGTGTAGACAATTTCCACCTGATTGCGCACGCCACGTCGGCGCAGGTAGTCATCGAGCATCAGCGTGGTTTCTACCGGGGCGATACCGCATTGGTGCGGGACATTGGGGGTTTGCGGGAACGAGACGGTGATGAAGATCCGGCCTTTGTTGATCGTACTCAAGCGCTGCGCCAACTGCCGGGCAGGCTCATATTGATAGAAATGGTCGCCGGCTTCGCGCAGACCTTCGATGCGCTCCGGTGCCGGTACACAACCCGTGGCGATCACCAGAAAGTCATAGCTGTAACGCTTGCCGCTGCGGGTCAGCAGGCTTTGAGCAACGAAATCGAAGCGCGTGACTTCCTCCACTGCAAAGGTGATTTCCGGACGCAGCAAGGATCGCTCGGGCCGCTTGAGCTCTTCTTCAAAGAATTGATTGAACGCCACGTACATGAACGCGGGCTTGTAGTAGTGATCGGGGGAGTTGGACAGCAATACAATCGACACGTCGCCGCGTAGAACTTCGGGATACAGCTTGCGGACCAATTGATTGGCCAGCATGGTTCCACCTACACCGCCACTGACGATAACTATTCGCTTGCTCATACCTGACCTCCGTGGCCAAGGCAGCTTCGCGTACAGCATCCGGAGATAACGGAAGAAAACTTAAGGCTCCTACATCAGACTGGAGAATTTACACACCTGATTGAATGTATCTGCGTCGCGACAAATCGCCAGTCGGACTGACCAGTGGTGGTCGCCGGCATCGCCCATGCGCTGCCGGCGCGGTGGATCAGAGCAGGCTGATCGGATAGCTGATGATCAGACGGTTCTCGTCGAACTCGTTGGTGCTGAAGTCGCGGCGCATGGTCGAGTTGCGCCAGCGCACGTTGAGGTCGCGCAGGGCGCCGCTTTGCACGGTGTAGCCCAGTTCCGATTCGCGGCCCCATTCCTTGCCGTCGGTGATGGTCCCGGTGTGCACGTTGTCGCCGCTGATGTAGCGGTTCATCAGGGTCAGGCCGGGGATGCCGAGGGCGGCGAAGTTGTAGTCGTGGCGCAGCTGCCAGGAGCGTTCCTGGGCGTTGTCGTAACTGGCGTTGTAGCTGTCGTTGGCCAGGGTGCCACCGCTGGTGCCGTTGACCCGCATCCAGGCGCTGTCGCCAGTGAGTTTCTGCAGGCCGACGTAGAAAGTGTTGCCGCCGTAACGCGCGGAGAACATTCCCGACCAGGTCTTGTTGTCCAGCTCGCCGGCGCGGGCGCTGCCGTCATCCTTGCCGTAGAAAAAACCGAGATTGGCGCCCAGGGTCCAGTCGCCCACGGGCTGGCTGTGGATCAGGTTGACGTATTGCTGGCTGTAGATGTCCTTGAGTTCGGCGTTCCACACGCCGATCTGCGTGCGTTTTTCGTTGAAAGAATATTCAGCACCCTGAAAGTTGAAGCGGTCGGAGGTGAACGCCGCTTTGCCGGTCATCGACATGTCGCTCATGCTGCTGTCGTCACGCGGGCTGTTGGCGCGGAACTGGCCGCCGTACAGGGTCAGGCCGTTGATTTCCTTCGAAGTGATCTGCCCGCCACGGAAAGTTTGCGGCAGCGAACGCCCGTCGTCCGAACGCAGGATCGGCAGCACTGGCATCCATTCGCCAACCTTGATTTCGGTCTGCGACAGTTTGGCTTTGAACGCGACGTTGGTGCGGCCGAAATTGTCTGCGGGGCGCCCGTCGTGATCCAGCGGCAGCAACTGCGTGCCGCCGGTGCCTTTACCGCCATCGAGCTTGAGCGAATACAGGCCGAGCACGTCCATGCCGAAGCCGACGGTGCCTTGGGTGAAACCGGATTTGGCGTCGAGGATAAAGCTCTGCGTCCATTCTTCAGCCTTGCCCTGCGCCTTGTTCGGGTTAGTGAAGTTGCGGTTGATGTAGAAGTTGCGCAGGTTCAGGTTGGCCTTGGCCCCTTCAAAAAAACCGCTGTCTTCGGCCACCGCCGGCAACGCGGCGCCAGCCAGTGTCAGAGCGATCAGGCCAGTAAATGCATACGGCGCAGTGGGATGGGTCATCGCAAGGTCTCTTGTTATTTTTTTGGGTCGAACGAAATCGTTGCCGCCGTTTCGGGGCAGTCACGAAGTTGTGCATTCTGGAATCAGACGGCGAGAGATCAGCCGGACGGGGCAGGGCGCGGGAGCATGGTGTCGAACCTGTTGTTATTGGTTTTGTGGATCGAATGGTGCGGTGGGCGCAGGGCGGGTTTCAATCGGGGAAAGCGGGTTTTGGGCGATTATCGAACGCAAGATTGATCCGGATTTTTGAGGCGATTTAAGGGCCCCTTCGCGAGCAAGCTCGCTCCCACATTTGAAATGCGTTCCCTGTGGGAGCGAGCTTGCTCGCGAAGAGGTCAGCCCAGACAAAACAATTTTCCGGCAGGCAACAAAAAGCCCGCCAAAAGGCGGGCTTCCTGTATTCACCGGATGATCAGAACAGCTTCATCTTCGGTGCTTCTTCTTTCACCGGCTCGTTCTGCGCGGTCTGCGCATTCCAGCCACCACCCAGTGCCTTGTACAGGTTGACCGCGCTGGTCAGCTGCGCAAGGCGGTCGGTGATCAGCGCCTGTTGCGCGCTGAACAGCTGACGCTGGGCATCGAGGAAGGTCAGGTTGCTGTCGACGCCGATGCGGTAACGGCGCTCGGCCAGGCGGTAGTAATCCTGGTTGGCCGCGACGAAGTCACGCTGCGCCTGCAACTGCTCGGTGTAGGTCTGGCGTGCGGCCAGGCCGTCGGCGACTTCCTGGAAGGCGGTCTGGATCGACTTCTCGTAGTTCGCCACGCCAATGTCCTTCTGGATCTTGGCGTAGTCGAGGCTGGCGCGCAGGCTGCCGGCGTTGAAGATCGGCAGGTTGATCTGCGGCTGGAACAGCCACGTGCCCGATCCCCCCTTGAACAGCCCGGACAGGTCCGGACTCAGGCTGCCGGCGTTGGCGGTCAGGCTGATGCTCGGGAAGAACGCCGCGCGGGCGGCGCCGATATTGGCGTTGGCGGCCTTCAGATTGTGTTCGGCCTGAAGGATGTCCGGACGCCGTTGCAGCAGGTCTGAAGGCAGACCGGCCGGAACGTCGCTGAGCAGGTCGTCCGACAGCGGTTTGGTCCCTTGCAGATTGGCCGGGATGCCAGTGCCGAGCAGCAGGGTCAGGCTGTTTTCGTCCTGAGCCACCTGACGCGTGTACCTGGCCAGTTGCGCCCGGGCGTTTTCCACCGAGGTGCGCGACTGCGCCAGATCCAGCGCCGAGGCCACGCCGACTTCGTTGCTGCGGCTGGTCAGCTTGTAGCTTTCCTCGAAGGCACCGAGGGTGTCTTGCGTCAGCTTGAGCAGTTCCTTGTCGGCCTGCCAGGTCAGGTAGGCGTTGGCCACGTTGGCCACCAGGCTGATCTGGGTACTGCGCCGCGCTTCTTCGGTGGCGAAGTATTGCTGCAGCGCTTGCTCGCTCAGGCTGCGAACCCGACCGAACAGGTCGAGTTCGTAGGCGCTGATGCCGACGGTGGCGGAGTACGAGCTGGTGATGCTCGCGTCGCCCGTCTGCGAGGCACGGGCCGGAACCCGCTGACGGCTGCCGCTGGCATTGGCCGAGACGGCCGGGAACAGATCGGCACGCTGGATGCGGTATTGAGCCGCGTAAGCGTCGATGTTCAGCGCCGCAACACGCAGGTCGCGGTTGTTTTCCAGCGCGACCTGGATCAACTGCTGCAGGGCGGGGTCATGGAAAAACTGCTTCCAGCCCTGCTCGGCAGCGGTTTGCGCCGGCGCCTGGGCCGGCGAGTACGCCGGGCCCTGCGGGTACTGGCCCGCGACCGGTGCTTCAGGGCGCTGATAATCGGGGATCAGCGAGCAACCGCTCAGCACGAAGGCGGCGACTGCGAGGGAGAGTAGCGACTTGCTCATTGGCCAGCCTCTTTAGGGGTTTCAGTCGTTTCATCCTTGTCAGCGATTTTACGCTGGCCCAGGGACGAAACCGTAACGAAGAACAGTGGGACCCAGAAAATCGCCAGGATCGTGGCCGTGAGCATACCGCCAATCACGCCGGTACCGATCGCATGTTGACTGCCTGAACCGGCGCCAGTGGAAATCGCCAACGGTACAACACCGAGGACGAAGGCCAGCGAGGTCATGATGATCGGGCGCAGACGCATGCGGCAGGCTTCGATCGCCGCATCGCGCAGGCTGCGCCCTTGTTCATGCAGTTCCTTGGCGAACTCGACGATCAGAATGGCGTTTTTAGCCGCCAGACCGATGGTCGTCAACAGACCCACCTGGAAGTACACGTCGTTGGACAGACCGCGCAGGCTGGTGGCCATCAGCGCACCGATAATCCCCAGTGGTACCACGAGCATGACCGCGATCGGAATCGACCAGCTTTCATACAGCGCCGCCAGACACAGGAACACCATCAGCAGCGACAGGGCGTACAGCGCTGGCGCTTGCGAACCCGACAGACGTTCCTCATAGGACAGACCGGTCCAGGAGATACCGACACCGGCCGGCAGCTTCTTGGCGATCGCTTCAACTTCGGCCATCGCTTCACCGGTGGAATAACCCGGCGCCGGAGAGCCGAGCACTTCCATCGCTTCTACGCCGTTGTAACGGGCCAGCTTCGGTGAACCGTAGATCCACTCGCCTTTGGCGAATGCGGAGAACGGCACCATGGTCCCGGCGTTGTTGCGCACGTACCATTTCTTCAGGTCTTCAGGGCTCATGCGAGCACCGGCCTGACCTTGTACGTAAACCTTCTTCACCCGACCACGGTCGATGAAGTCGTTGACGTAGCTACTACCGAAGGAGATCGACAGGGTGCTGTTGATGTCGCTGAGGCTCAAGCCAAGGGCCTGGGCTTTCTCGTCGTCGATTTCCAGGTGGTATTGCGGTTCATCGTTCAGGCCGTTCGGACGCACCTGATAGAGCACCTTGCTTTGCGCCGCCAGACCGAGGAACTGGTTACGCGCTTCCATCAGTTTCTCGTGACCGATACCGGCGCGGTCTTGCAGGAACACGTCGAAACCGGTGGCGTTACCCAACTCCAGTACCGCGGGCGGGGCGAATGCAAACACCATCGCATCACGGAAGCTGAAGAAGTGCTGCTGGGCACGCTGGGCCAGGGCAAACACGCTGTTGCTCGCATCCCGCTCGCCCCACGGCTTGAGCATGATGAATGCCAGACCCGAGCTCTGACCTCGACCGGCGAAGTTGAAGCCGTTCACGGTAAACACCGAGGACACTGCGCCTGCTTCTTTATCCAGCAGGTAGCTGCGCATCTCGTCGATCACCACCTGAGTACGCTCGGCACTCGAACCGGCCGGGGTCTGCACCTGGGCGAACAGTACGCCCTGGTCTTCTTCCGGCAGGAACGCGGTCGGAATGCGGGTGAACAGCCAGATCATGCCGACCACGATCAGCAAGTACGCCAGCAGATAAGGCGCTTTGCGCGACAGCATGTTGCCGACACCGCGCTCATAACTTCTGACGCCGCGGTCGAAATTGCGGTTGAACCAGCCGAAGAAACCTTTTTTCGGCGTGCCGTGGTCACCCTTCGCAATAGGCTTAAGCATGGTCGCGCAGAGTGCCGGGGTGAAGATCAGTGCAACCATGACCGACAGGGCCATGGCCGAGACGATGGTGATCGAGAACTGCTTGTAGATCACCCCGGTGGAACCGCTGAAGAACGCCATCGGCAGCAGTACCGCCGACAGAACCAGGGCAATACCGACCAGTGCGCCCTGGATCTGGCCCATGGACTTCTTGGTCGCTTCCTTCGGTGACAAGCCTTCTTCGCTCATCACCCGCTCGACGTTTTCCACCACGACGATGGCGTCGTCCACCAGCAGACCGATGGCCAGCACCATACCGAACATGGTCAGGGTGTTGATGCTGAAACCGGCGGCGGCGAGGATGCCGAAGGTACCGAGCAATACCACTGGCACGGTCATCGTGGTGATCACGGTGGCGCGGAAGTTCTGCAGGAACAGGAACATCACCAGGAACACCAGCACGATCGCTTCGACCAGGGTTTCAACCACACCCTTGATCGACTCGGTCACCACTGGCGTGGTGTCGTACGGGAACACCACTTCCATGCCTTGCGGGAAGAACGGCTTGAGGTCGTCAATCGTCTTGCGCAGGGCTTTGGCGGTGTCGAGGGCGTTGGCGCCGTTGGCCAGTTTTACCGCCAGACCGGAAGCCGGGCTGCCGTTGAACTGCGCGGAAATGCTGGAGTTCTCACCGCCCAGACCGACGTCAGCGACGTCGCCGACACGCACTTGCGAGCCGTCCTGGTTCACCTTCAGCAGAATCGCCTTGAACTGCTCGGCAGTCTGCAGACGGGTCTTGCCGATGATCGTCGCGTTCAGTTGCTGGCCCGGCAACGCCGGCAGACCGCCGAGCTGACCGGAAGACACCTGGACGTTCTGAGCCGAGATCGCGGCGCTGACATCGCCCGGGGTCAGGTTGTACTTGTTCAACTTGGCCGGGTCGAGCCAGATGCGCATCGCGTACTGGGCACCGAAGACCTGGAAGTCACCGACACCGGCGGTCCGCGAGATCGGGTCCTGCATGTTCGACACGATGTAGTTGGACAGGTCGTCCTTGGTCATGCTGCCGTCACGCGAAACCACACCGATCACCAACAGGAAGTTTTTCACTGCCTTGGTGACGCGGATACCTTGTTGCTGCACTTCCTGCGGCAACAGCGGGGTGGCGAGGTTCAGCTTGTTCTGAACCTGCACCTGCGCGGTGTCGGAGTTGGTGCCCTGCTCGAAGGTCGCGGTGATGGTCATGCTGCCGTCGGAGTTACTTTCCGAGGACACATAACGCAAGTTGTCGATACCGTTGAGCTGCTGCTCGATCACCTGGACCACGGTGTCCTGCACGGTTTGCGCCGAAGCGCCCGGGTAGGTCACGGAGATCGCAATGGCCGGCGGCGCAATGCTCGGGTACTGGTTGATCGGCAATTTCAGGATCGAAAGTGCCCCGACCAGCATGATCACCAGAGCAATTACCCAGGCGAAAATCGGACGGTCGATGAAGAATTTTGACATGAGTTACTCCCCTTTGCCGCCAGCGGCTTTGTCAGCTGCCTGAGCGGGGGCCGGGTTCTTCTTGGCTACGTTGGTCGCTTCAGTCGGGTTGACCTGAACACCTGGGCGAACGTATTGCAGGCCTTCGGTGATCAGACGATCGCCGGCTTTCAGGCCATCTTCGATCAGCCATTGACTGCCGACGGTGCGGCTGGCCTTGAGCTGACGCAGCTCGACCTTGTTGTCGGCGCCGACGACCAGTGCGGTCGGGGTGCCTTTGAGGTCACGGGTCACGCCTTGTTGCGGCGCCAGAATGGCGGCAGCGTTGACCCCGGCCTGCAACTGGGCGCGGACGAACATGCCCGGCAGCAGGGTGTGATCCGGGTTCGGGAACACCGCGCGCAAGGTCACGGAACCGGTAGTCGGATCGACCGACACTTCGGAAAATTCCAGCTTACCGTCGAGCTTGTACTGGCTACCGTCTTCCAGCGTCAGCTTGACCGCTGCCGAATTGTCGCCGGCCTTCTGCAGACGACCGCTTTCCAGCTCGCGGCGCAGTTCCAGCAGTTCAACCGAGGACTGAGTGACGTCAACGTAGATCGGGTCCAGTTGCTGGATCGTCGCCATCGCGTCGGCCTGGCCGTTGCTGACCAATGCACCTTCGGTCACCGAAGAACGACCGATGCGGCCGGAGATCGGCGCGTACACCTTGGTGTATTTCACGTTGATCTGCGCGCTCTGCAGCGAGGCTTCCGATTGCAGGCGGTTGGCCACGGCAGTGTCGTATTCCTGACGGCTCACGGCCTGCTCGTCGACCAGTTGCTTGTAGCGGTCGGAGATCGACTTGGTCGAACGCAGGTTGGCTTCGGCGCTTTTCAGGGTCGCTTCATAAACCGATGGATCGATCTGATACAGCTGCTGGCCGGCTTTGACATCGCCGCCTTCCTTGAACAGTCGCTTGAGAATGATGCCGTTGACCTGTGGTCGAACTTCGGCGATGCGGAACGCACTGGTGCGGCCCGGCAGTTCGGAGGTGAGGGTGAACGCTTGTGGTTGCAGGGTGACGACGCCGACCTGAGGAGGCGGAGCGGCCGGGGCCGCTTCTTCCTTTTTACATCCGCTGAGCAGCGATGCCAGGGCGACGGCAGTGACCAGAGCGGTAACAGCTGGCTTGAATTGCATGAAGATCCTCGGGTCAGGCGCGCGAAAAGCGCACAAGAAGTGTGGAAGGGTAAAAAAATCGTCTCGGGTGGATAAGTAGCTTGCTAATGAATATACTTACGTTCATGGTTGTTTGTAAACACCCTGGCGTCGTATCCACCCTGTTACAAAAGTCGTCGCAAGGTTTGAAATTGTAGGCCGGGGAGTCGATTCGTGAGAGATCGTCCCCCTCTTTATTCAGTGGATATTCAGCCATCCCTGAAACACCCTGTTTGAGGTTTTACTGCCATGGTCCGTCGTACCAAAGAGGAAGCTGCAGAAACGCGAAGCCAGATTCTCGAAGCGGCCGAGAAAGCGTTTTATGAACGCGGTGTGGCGCGCACGACCCTGGCGGACATCGCGACCCTGGCCGGCGTCACGCGCGGTGCCATCTATTGGCACTTCAGCAACAAGGCCGATCTGGTGCAGGCCATGTTCGACGCCTTGCGCGAGCCTCTGGATGCATTGGCCCGGGCCAGCGAGAGTGAAGATGAGCTTGATCCACTGGGCTGCATGCGCCAGTTGCTGATTCACCTGTTTCATCAGGTTGCGCTGGACCCGAAAACCCGGCGGATCAACGAAATTCTGTTTCATAAGTGCGAATTCACCGATGAAATGTGCGATTTGCGCCAGCAGCGGCGGGAGGTCAGTCTCGATTGCAACTCGCGCATCGCCCTGGCCCTGCGCAATGCGGTGAATCGCGGCCAGTTGCCGGAAGATCTCGACACTGCCCGCGCGGCCATCAGCATTCATGGCTATATCGATGGCCTCCTGTATGGATGGCTCCTGGCGCCCGACAGCTTCGAGCTGCATGCCGAAGCCGAGCGCTGGGTCGATACGGGACTGGACATGCTGCGCCTGAGCCCGAGCCTGCGCAAATGAAAGAAAATGCGTTATTGGCGACCTCGAGCCTGATTGCTTTCATGCAATGGCGGGGCGCGAGTGTAAACGCAGCGGGCTACGGATTTTGTAGGGATTTTGTGTCGTCCTTGTGAACGAGTGTGAGCTGTCGTCAATAACGACAGCGTCCAGGAAACTCAGACTTCACCAGGATGCCCTTGTGGGAGCGGGCTTGCTCGCGAAAGCGGTGCGCCAGCCAACCCGGATGTTGAATGGACATACCCATTCGCGAGCAAGCCCGCTCCCACTATGGATCTCCAGATGCGGACAAGCCCAAGAAAAAGCCCCCGACTTTCACAAGTCGGGGGCTTTTTCGTTGCTGCGCTAAGGCTTACAGCGTCGGGTAGTCGATGTAGCCGACCGGGCCCTTAGCGTAGAACAGCTCTGGACGTGGCTCGTTCAGCGGGGCGTCAGTCTTCAAGCGTGCCGGCAGATCCGGGTTGGCAATGAACGGAATGCCGAACGCCACCGCGTCGGCCTTGCCTTCAGCCAGCCACGCGTTGGCGCTGTCCTTGGTGAAGCGCTCGTTGGCGATGTACGCGCCGCCGAAGGCTTGTTTCAGTTGTGGGCCGAGGCTGTCGGCGCCTTCTTTCTCGCGCGAGCAGATGAAGGCGATGCCACGCTTGCCCAGCTCGCGAGCGACGTAAGTGAAGGTCTCGGCAAGGTTGTCGTCACCCATGTCGTGAGCGTCGGCACGCGGAGCCAGATGCACACCGACACGGCCGGCGCCCCAGACGTCGATCGCCGCGTCAGTCACTTCCAGCAGCAGACGCGCGCGGTTTTCCAGGGAGCCGCCGTAGTTGTCGGTGCGCTGGTTGGTGCTGCTTTGCAGGAACTGGTCGAGCAGGTAGCCGTTGGCGCCGTGGATTTCCACGCCGTCGAAACCGGCCGCTTTGGCGTTCTCGGCACCGGTGCGGTAGGCCTCGACGATCTCGGCGATTTCAGCGGTTTCCAGGGCACGCGGGGTCGGGTAGTCGGCCAGTGGGCGCACCAGGCTGACGTGACCTTTGGCCTGAATCGCGCTCGGGGCCACCGGCGCTTCGCCGTTGAGGTACGACGGGTGCGAGATGCGGCCGACGTGCCACAGTTGCAGGACGATCTTGCCGCCGGCAGCGTGTACGGCTTTGGTCACGTTGGTCCAGCCGCGCACCTGGTCGTTGGACCAGATGCCCGGGGTGTCCGGGTAGCCGACGCCCAGCGGCGTCACCGAGGTGGCCTCGCTGAGAATCAGGCCGGCGGAGGCCCGTTGCACGTAGTACTCGGCCATCAGCGCGTTCGGAACCCGGCCTTCGTCGGCGCGGCAGCGGGTCAGCGGGGCCATGATGATGCGGTTGGACAGCTCGAGGTCGCCCAGTTTGATCGGATCGAAAATAGTTGCCATGTGTACAACCCTCGTCAGTTAAATGGTTAATCAGTGAGTGGCAGGGGCCAGACCGGCGTCGCCGTTCTGACGGAAAGTGATCAGCGTCACCAGCAGCGCCAACACGGCCAGCGCGGCGGCGGCCAGCGGTACGCTGGTCAGGCCGTAACCGCGGGCGATGACGGTGCCGCCGACCCAGGCGCCGAGGGCGTTACCGACGTTGAACGCGCCGATGTTCAGGGTCGAGACCAGGTTGGGCGCGGCCTTGCCGAAGGTCACCACGTTGACCTGCAGCGCCGGTACCGCGGCGAAACACGCAGTGGCCCAGAGGAACAGGGTGATTTCGGTGGGGATCAGCGCAACGCTGGTCCAGGTCAGCACGGTGGAGACCACGGCCATCGCAATGAACACGCCGATCAACGTGGCAGCCATGCCTTTGTCAGCCAGTTTGCCGCCGATGATGTTGCCGACGGTCAGGCCCAGGCCGATCAGCACCAGCGTCCAGGTCACGCCACGCGGCGACACGCCAGTGACTTCGCCGAGCAGCGGCGCGACGTAGGTGAACAGGGTGAACACCGACGCGGCGAACAGCGCAGTCATGCTCAGCGACAGCCAGATGCCGGCGCCCTTGAGGGCGGCGAGTTCGGCGCGCATGTCGAGTTTTTCCTCGTCACGCTTGGCCGGCAGGAAGCGGATCAGGCCAATCAGCGCTATCACACCGATCACGGTCACCGCCCAGAAGGTCGAGCGCCAGCCGGCTTCCTGACCCAGCGCGGTGCCCAGCGGCACGCCGAGGACGTTGGCCAGGGTCAGGCCGGTGAACATCAGCGCCACGGCGGACGCGCGCTTGTTTGGCGCGACCAGCCCGGCGGCGACCACCGAACCGATACCGAAGAACGCGCCGTGGCACAGCGCCGTGACGACACGGGCGAACATCAGCACGTTGTAGTCGCTGGCGATGGCGCACAGCAGGTTACCGACGATGAAAATCCCCATCAGCGCTACCAGGGCCGCCTTGCGTGGCAGGCGGGCGGTGGCCAGTGCCATGAACGGTGCACCGATGGCCACGCCCAGGGCGTAACCGGTCACCAGCCAGCCAGCGCCGGGGATCGACACACCGAGATCGGCCGCCACATCGGGCAGCAGGCCCATGATGACGAACTCGGTGGTGCCGATGGCGAAGGCGCTCAAGGCGAGGATGAGTAGCGAGAGGGGCATTTGAATCAATTCCTTTCGGGAGCGCTGAGCTCTTTGACGATGGCGTCGAGGAACGCCTGAATCACGTCCTCGTTGCGTTTGAAGAAGTTCCACTGGCCGGCTTTCTGGCTGCTGATCAGCCCTGCGCGTTGCAGGGTCGCCAGATGGGCGGAAACGGTCGACTGCGACAGGCCGCAGCGTTGGTCGATCTGCCCGGCGCAGATGCCGTACTCGTGGTTGTGCAGTTGCTCTGGAAACTGGGCTTTGGGGTCTTTCAGCCAGATAAGGATGTCTCGCCGTACTGGGTGCGCCAGGGCTTTTATTATTTCGTCGAGGTCGAGGTTCATGGCTTTGTGCTCGGGATCTGTAGCGCTATATCGCGATGAGGCGAACTTTAAATCGGTATTTCGCGATATACCAATATGAATTCGATCTGACGACCGCGAAAATCGGTATATCGGGTTATAACGATACGTTGAGTGTTGAAACGAGGGCGCGGTGCTAAGCTGCGCCGATGAACTATCTCGCACATTTGCACCTCGGAGGCCAGCACCCCGAGCAATTACTCGGCAGTCTGTACGGCGATTTCGTCAAAGGCCGGCTGCAGGGGCAGTTTTCACCACAGGTTGAAGCGGCGATCCAGTTGCATCGGCGGATCGATGTGTTCACTGATCGCCACCCACTGGTCGACACCGCACTGGGGCGGTTTACCGATACCCGCCGACGCTACGCCGGGATCGTCCTCGATGTGTTCTTCGATCATTGCCTGGCACGCGACTGGACGCAGTACGCCGAGCAGCCGCTGGAGCAGTTCACCCGCCAGGTCTACCGCGTGCTGTCGAGTGAACGGCAATTACCCGAGCGCCTGGCGCAGATCGCGCCGCACATGGTTGCGAATGACTGGCTGGGTTCGTATCAGGATTTCGAGGTACTGGAACAGGTGCTGCGCGGGATCGCCCGGCGCCTGACCCGGCCGGAGGAATTGGCGGGGGCGATGGGGGAGCTGCGGCGGTTGTATGGGCCGTTGAGTGAGGATTTCCGCTTGTTCTATCCGCAGTTGCAGGATTTCGCACAACATCAATCATCGCCCTGAAACTCATGTGGGAGCGGGCTTGCTCGCGAATGCGCTGGTTCAGCCAACACACATGCTGAATGATCTACCGCTTTCGCGAGCAAGCCCGCTCCCACAGTGGATCTGTGTTCAGGCGGCAATAGCGGGGCGCATCGGTGCTGTCTGTTTCTCCGGGATCGTCCCAAACAAAGCCTTCTGCACCGCCTGCTGCGCTTCGAACGCCAGCGCCGCACGTTCGCGCCCTTGGCAGGCGATCGGCTTGAGCAGGTGCACTTCGACATCGCCACAATCATGGCTGAACAAACGCATCAGGTGCGACAGCAGATCATCGTCACCAATGAACGGCGCGAGCGTGTCGACTTCGCCATCGCGCAGATAACGGATCGCCACCGGTTGCAGCATCACCTCTGAATCGATCGCCGCCGACAGCAGGCGCCCGTGAAAGGTGCGCAGCGAGCGGCCGTCGGTGGTGGTGCCTTCCGGGAACATCAGCAAGGGGTGCTGTGTTTGCAGGTGGCGGGTCATCTGTTTGCGGATCAACTGGCTGTCGCCCGAACCGCGACGGATGAACAGGCTGCCAGCCTTGGCCGCCAGCCAACCGGCCACCGGCCAGGTGCGCACTTCGGCCTTGGACAGAAACGACAGCGGCGTGAGCATGCCCAGTAGTGGAATGTCGGTCCACGACACATGATTGCTCACCCACAGCATCGGCTGTTGCGGCAACTCGCCGTGTACGCTCACGCGAAAGGGCAGGGCATTGCTCAGGCGCGCCATGAAGAACCGCGACCAGCGCTGCCGGCGCTGCATCGAGTGCGCCAGGCCAATGCGCTCGAACACGCCAAAGACGCTGGCCATGGTCAGGCCCAGCGTCACCACCAGCAGCACCCGCGCAATTCGCACGTATACGCGCAGCCGGCTCATCACACCGCCGCCTTGAAGTGCTTGGCGTAGCGTGGGCACAGCTCGTCGCGTTTGAGCAGGATAAACACGTCGGCGACCTGGAAGTCTTCGTCCCAGCACGGCTCGCCGCAGATCTTCGCGCCCAGGCGCATGTAAGCCTTGAGCAGTGGCGGCATTTCGGCGATCACGTTCGAGGGAATGTCCAGCGACGGCAGCGGATTCTTCGGTTCGGCGCGCAGGTGTTCGGTGCACAGGTAACGTTCCCGCAAGCGTTGCATGATCGCGTGGGCCTGCACGCCGCCGTCCTGCATCGGAATGCTCGCGCAGCCCATCAGATAGCTGTAGCCACCCTGGTTCAACACTTCGGCCAGTTCGCCCCAGAGCACAGCAATGGTGCCGCCATTGCGGTAGGCCGGGTCAACGCAGGTGCGGCCGATTTCGAGGATCGGGCCTTGCAGATGCGGCAGGCCGTGCAGGCTGAATTCTTCTTCGCTGTAAAACTTGCCGAGGCTGCTGGCAGCGGTGTGGTCGAGCAAACGGGTGGTCGCGACCAGGCGCCCGGTGTTCAAGTCACGCACGCCGATGTGGCTGCAGTGAACATCATAGTCATCCATGTCCAGACCCAGTTCCGCGCCTTTCAGCTTGGCGTTGAACTCGCCGCTGAACACGTTGAACCGCAGGGCCTGGGCTTGCTGCAGGGCCTCGGCGCCGATCAGGCGTTCGGCTTGCAGGCGGCGTTCATTGCCGGTGTCGCTGATGCGGGCGATCTGAGTCATTTGAATCTCCGTACGGGCCTTGAACCCGTCGTGGGTTGCAGCCGATCGACTTTCTTTATGCAGCCATGTTGTGCAAAGTCAGGCTATGTAGCCCCGGTGTCATCGCCATGAACGTTTGGTGATGCTTGTATGACAGCCCACAAGGAGCCGCTTATGCCCTGGCCCAACCTGCTCGAAAACCGTGAAAGACTGCCCGCCGTCGCTGATCTGGCTGAGGGCTTCACCACCTTGCTGGAGCACTTGGGCAACGTGACGCCGTTCGAACTGGCGGTGGCGGGAGGGCGGCGCATGGCCACGCCGGGGCTGGCGTTTCTGGTGGGTTACCAGGCGGCCTTGCGCATGCTCTGGCCGAGTGCGCCGCCGAGTCTTGGCGCGTTGTGCGCGACCGAACAGCGCAGCCTGCGCCCGGCGGACATGCAAACGCGCCTGACCGATTTGCGTCTCAACGGGCAGAAGGATTTCGTCACCGCAGGCGATGCGGCGGACTGGCTGCTCGTCGCCGCACGCAGCGAAGAACCCGGTGAATCAGCGCGTCTGAGCCTGGCAGTGGTGTGTCCCGGCGAGTCCGGCGTACGCGTGGAAAAACTCCCGGCACTGCCGCTGATGCCGGACATCAGCCACGGTCGGCTGTACCTGGACGGTGCGCTGTGTGAATTGCTCGCGGGGGATGGCTGGGCGGCTTATGTAAAGCCGTTTCGCACCCTGGAAGATGTTTACGTGTTGAGCGCGATGACCGCGTGGCTATATGGCGTCGGCCACGACAGTGATTGGCCGCAAGCCTTGCAATTGCGCTTGCTGGCGCTGTTGGCCGGGTGTGCCGAAGTCAGCCGCCAGCCGCCGGACAATCCAGCGGGCCATGTGTTGCTCGGAGGGTTGTTTGCGCAGTTCGATGCGCTCAAGCCCGAGATTGATCGGGCATTGGCGGAGGGTGAACCGCAGTGGGCGCAGATGTGGCAGCGTGATCAGGGAGTGATGCAGTTGGCGGCGGGGGCTCGGGCCAAGCGTCTGGCCAAGGCTTTGGCGGTGGGCTGACCGGCCCCATCGCGGGCAAGCCCGCTCCCACAGGGTCAGCGGGTTGCCACAGATTTTCGGTGTGACCCGGACCCTGTGGGAGCTGGCTTGCCAGCGATGGCGATCTCATGGGCAACCCAAACACCAATCTGTCATCAACCCCGACTACCCTCAGCAGGTTCTCCCCCAGAGCCCTCACCATGTGCAAAGGCCTGTCCCTGTTTCTGCTGCTGATCAGCTTCACAGTCCACGCCGAGCAATGGCCGGCCGAACAATGGCCGAGCGGCGCAAAAATCTCCGGCGCGGCGGTCGAGGCGCTGGAGAGCTACGCCTTTCCACCGCGCGACGACGACACCCGTCAGGGCATCCGCACCGACGCGCTGCTGATCATCCGCGACGGCCAGATCATCTACGAGCGCTACGCCGGCCCGACCACAGCGCAAACCCCGCACCTGACCTGGTCGATCAGCAAAAGCCTGATGGCCACGGTGCTGGGCGTGGCGTATGGCGAAGGTCTGTTCAAACTGGAAGATCCGGCGCTGAAGTTCTACCCGCCACTGGAAAAACACCCGACGCTCACCATGGCCGACTTGCTGCACTGGGCCTCGGGTCTGGACTGGCAGGAAGACTATGAATACGCGCCGCTGAAGTCATCGGTGGTGGCCATGCTCTACACCCGTGGCCATCGTGACATGCCGGCATTCACCGCTGAGCACGAGGCTTACGCGGCACCGGGGCAGGCGTTCCGTTATTCCAGTGGCGACAGCAATCTGTTGTCGGCGGCGCTGAAGAATATCGTTGGCCCGCAGCGTTATCCCGACTATCCGTGGACGGCGCTGTTCGAGCCGCTGGGCATTCGTCACGCGGTTTGGGAAACCGATGCTGGCGGCACCTTTGTCGCCTCTTCTTACGCCTACCTCAGCGCTCGCGATCTGGCCCGCGTCGGTTTGCTGATGGCCCGAGATGGACGCTGGCAGGATCGGCAGCTGTTGCCCAAGGACTGGGTGGCCTTCAATCGCGAGCCGTTCGCCGGCTACAAGGCCCATCAGGACGAAGCGGTCCCCGGCGGCCAGTGGTGGCTCAATCGCCCGGCGGATGGTGCCGCCGCGCCATGGCCCGATGCACCGCCCGACACCTTCGCCGCCCTCGGCCACTGGGGCCAGGCGCTGTACGTGATCCCCAGCGAGAAACTGCTGATCGTGCGCTACGCCGATGATCGTGACGGCAGCTACCGCCACAACGAACTGCTCAAGCGCGTGCTCAAGGCGGTGCAGCCATGAAACTGCTCAAGCGTCTGTTGCTGCTGGCATTGATTGCGCTGCTGGGCTGGATCTGGCTCGAACGGGACAACCTCTGGGCCTTCCCGGACATCATCAGTGCCTACACGGCCAAGGAATATTGTTCCTGTCGCTACGTGATGAATAACGAGGCCGAGTATTGCCGGGGTTATGTGAAACAGTGGCTGCCGAACAGCAGCTTCAGCGATGACAGCGCGAGCAAAACCGTCAGCGTCAGCGGTATGGGCCGCAGTAGCCGTGCGCAGTGGTTGAGCGAACGCCAGGGCTGCCGCCTCAATCCCTGAAGTCCTCAATCCTTCAGTCAATAAACAACCCAGTGGGAGCGGGCTTGCTCGCGAATGCGGTGTGCCATTGAGCATTTGTGTTGACTGACTCACCGCCTTCGCGAGCAAGCCCGCTCCCACAGGGATTTCATCGATCGATAGATTTGTGGTGACTGAGTTTGCAATAACGGCGCAGCCGGTTAAGGTTCGTGCAGGTTTATCGCCCAACGAGTGTTCCATGTTCAACCGCCCCCTTTCTACAGCCCTTGCCAGTCTGCTGCTGGCCGCTGCCGCGTTGCCGGCGCAGGCCAATTGGTACCTGGACGGCGAGTCGTCGCGGCTGTCGTTTGTCAGCACGAAAAATGCCCATGTTTCCGAAGTGCAGCGCTTTCTGGTGCTGCATGGCAAGGTCGATCCGGATGGCCGCGCCGAGGTCGAAGTCGAGCTCGATTCGATCAACAGCGGCATCCCGCTGCGTGATGAGCGCATGCGCAAGGAACTGTTCCAGATCAGCCAATTCCCCGAAGCGACCATCAGCACCCGGATCGACCTGCGCCCGATCAACGATCTGGCGCCTGGTGCACAGCTGGAATTGCGTCTGCCGCTGACTGTCAGCCTGCACGGCAAGCAACACGAATACCCGGCCGAGTTGCTGGCAACCCGCCTCGATGACCGACGCTTTCAAGTGGTGACCCTGGAACCGCTGGTGATCAACGCCGAGGATTTCGATCTGGCGCCGGGGTTGGAAACCCTGCGCAAACTCGCCGACCTGTCGGCCATCAGTCTGTCGGTGCCGGTGGGTGCGGTGCTGATCTTCACGGCGCGCTGACATGCGCGGCGCAGTGTTTCCATGGCGTGACGGCAACCGCTTCGAGCTGTTGATCGACGGCCCGCAATTCTTCCCGCGAATGCTGGCAGAGATTGCCCACGCCGAAGAACAGATCGCACTGGAGTTGTATCTGGTGGAGGCGGGCGCCTGCGCCGACGCCGTGGTCCAGGCGCTGGTGCAAGCCGCCGAACGCGGCGTGCGGGTGCGCTGCCTGTTCGATGACTACGGCAGCCTCGCGTTTACCCTGCACCTGCGGCAGCGTCTGATCCAGGCCGGGGTCGAGTTGCGCTTCTACAATCGCCTGAGCTGGCGGCGCTGGGTCGGCAATTTCTATCGCGATCACCGCAAATTGCTGCTGGTCGATCAGCGTCTGGCGGTGGTCGGCGGCACCGGTGTCACCGATGAATTCTGGACGCCGGGGCAGGACACCAGCGAATGGCACGAAGTGATGGTGGAAATCACCGGCCCGCTGGTGCTCGACTGGCAGGTGCTGTTCGACCGGCAATGGATCGCCAACCGCCATCGCCGGGCGTGGAAGCCTTCAGCGCATGTCGGCCTGCCGCGCTTGCCCAAGGTTCCGGACCTGGGCGAGGGCATGGGCCGCGTGGCCTACGCCGATGCCCGCCAGCATCGCGACATTCTGCAGTCGCTGTTCCGCGCGCTGAACAGCGGGCAACAACGCATCTGGATGGCCACGCCGTACTTCCTGCCGACCTGGAACATCCGCCGCTCACTGCGCAAGGCCGCTGCCCGTGGTGTCGATGTGCGGTTGCTGCTGACCGGGCCGCGCACCGACCACCCTTCGGTGCGTTACGCCGGGCATCGCTACTACCCGCGCCTGCTCAAGGCCGGGGTGCAGATCTTCGAATACCAGCCGTGCTTCCTGCACCTGAAAATGGTTTTGGTGGACGACTGGGTGAGCATCGGTTCATGCAACTTCGATCACTGGAACCTGCGCTTCAATCTGGAGGCGAATCTGGAGGCACTGGATCCGTCGTTGACGGCAGCGGTGGTGCAGAGTTTCGAGAAGGATTTCGGGCTGAGTCAGCAGGTCAGTCTGGAAGAGTGGCAGCGCCGGCCGTTGTGGCGGCGGGTGAAGCAGCGGGTCTGGGGGTGGGTGGATCGGTTGGTCGTGAATATCCTGGATAAACGCGGTTAGGTCAGAATCAAGATCAAAAGATCGCAGCCTGCGGCAGCTCCTACATTGGGATGGCGTACACCCTGTAGGAGCTGCCGAAGGCTGCGATCTTTTGCTTTTAACGGTTACAGCAACTCAAAACTCTGCTGCGTCACGTCCTGCGAATCCAGGCCGATCTGCACGTTGAATTTGCCAGGCTCTGCCGCGTACTTGAGCTGGGCGTTGTAGAACTTCAGGTCATCCTCGGTGATGGTGAAGTGCACAACTTTCTGTTCACCGGCCTTGAGCATGATCTTCTGGAAGTTCTTCAGTTCTTTCACCGGGCGGATCATCGAGCCGGTGACGTCCTGTATGTACAGTTGCACCACGGTTTCGCCGTCACGTTTGCCGGTGTTCTTCAGCGTGACACTGGCGTCGAGCTTGCCACTGGCGTTCAGCGTGGTCGATGACAGTGCCATGTCGCTCAGGGCGAAGCTGGTGTAGCTCAAGCCGTAACCGAACGGAAACAGGGGACCTGTGGTGTCATCGAAATACTGCGAGGTGTAGTTGCCCGGCTTGCCCGGCGTGAACGGCCGGCCAATGCTCAGGTGGTTGTAGTAGGTCGGGATCTGGCCCACGGAACGCGGGAAGGTCACCGGCAGTTTGCCCGACGGGTTGTAGTCGCCGAACAGCACATCGGCGATGGCGTTGCCGCCCTCGGTGCCGCTGAACCAGGTTTCCAGAATCGCGTCAGCCGACTGGTTCTCTTCGAGAATGGTCAGCGGACGGCCGTTCATCAGCACCAGCACCAGCGGTTTGCCGGTGGCTTTCAGCGCACGGATCAGCTCGCGCTGGTTTTCCGGGATGTTCAGGTCGGTGCGGCTGGAGGATTCGTGGGACATGCCACGGGATTCGCCCACTGCTGCCACAACGATGTCGGCATCCTTGGCCGCCTTGACCGCTTCGTCGATCAACACGTTGGCCGGGCGCGGGTCATCGACCACTTCCGGCGCGTCGAAGTTGAGGAAGTTCAGGTAATCGAGAACCTTCTTGTCGCTGGTGATGTTGGCGCCACGGGCGTAGATCAGGTTCGCCTTGTCGCCGATCACCGAACTCATGCCGTCGAACAACGTCACCGATTGCGCCGGCTTGCCGGCTGCCGCCCAGCTACCCATCATGTCGATTGGTGCCTTGGCCAGCGGGCCGACCAGGGCGATTTTCGCGTCTTTCTTCAGCGGCAGGGTGTCGTTCTGATTCTTCAGCAGCACCAGGCTGCGGCGCGCCACCTCACGGGCTTCGGTGCGGTGCAGACGGCTCTCGGCGTAGGTGTCGGCCGGATCATCCTCGGCCTTGCCGATACGCAGGTACGGATCCTTGAACAGGCCCATGTCGTACTTGGCGGCGAGCACTTCGCGTACCGCGTTATCGATGTCTTTCTGTTCGATCTCGCCGGACTTGAGCAGCCCCGGCAGCTCCTTGCCGTACAGGGTATCGTTCATGCTCATGTCGATACCGGCCTTGATCGCCAGCTTCGCTGCTTCACGCCCGTCGCGGGCGACGCCGTGCTTGATCAGTTCGAAGATTGCCCCGTGATCGCTGACCGCCAGGCCTTTGAAGCCCCAGTCCTTGCGCAGCAGATCGTTCATCAGCCAGGTGTTGGCCGTGGCCGGAATGCCGTTGATCGAGTTCAGCGCCACCATCACCCCGCCGGCGCCGGCATCAATCGCGGCGCGGTACGGCGGCAGGTAGTCCTGGTACATCTTCACCGGGCTCATATCGACGGTGTTGTAGTCGCGGCCGCCTTCGACCGCGCCATACAGGGCGAAATGCTTGACGCTGGCCATGATGCTGTCCGCCGCGCTCGGGCTGTCACCCTGGTAAGCCTTGACCATCACTTTGGCGATGCGCGAGGTCAGGTAGGTGTCCTCACCGAAACCCTCGGAGCTGCGGCCCCAGCGCGGATCGCGGGAGATGTCGACCATCGGCGCGAAGGTGATGTCGAGGCTGTCGGCGGCGGCCTCTTTGGCGGCAATGCGCCCGGACTGACCGATGGCGTCCATGTCCCAGCTCGAGGCGAGGGCCAGTGGAATCGGGAAAATCGTACGGTGACCGTGGATCACGTCGTACGCGAAAAACATCGGAATCTTCAGGCGACTGCGCATCGCCGCGTCCTGCATCGGCCGGTTTTCCGGACGGGTGATCGAGTTGAACGTGCCGCCGATGTTGCCCGCAGCGATCTCTTTGCGGATCAACTCGCGTGGCATTTCCGGGCCGATGCTGATCAGGCGCAACTGGCCGATCTTCTCGTCGAGGGTCATTTGCTTCATCAGGTTGCTGATGAATGCGTCCTTGTTTTCCAGGGGTACCGGGGTCGTGGCGGCCAATACTTGATGACTGGCCAGGCTGACGAACAGACCCAGCAAACACAGCTTCTTCATGAATATTTTTCTCAAGGGCCCAAGCGGCAATGCAACGCCGGCCAGCCAAAATTTAGGGAGCGACTATTGTTGTTCGGGTACAGGCTCAAAAACACACAGCCAGAAAAACGGCAGCCGACACTTGGCAGCACGATCACGCAGGGCACTTTTTAGCCCATTGCCCCGTCGTAATCCAGCGACGCGGCCGATTATGCCCCAAGAGTCCGCCGAGAGGGTTTCGCGCTCTATTTTTAAAATGATATGTGCCAAGGAGCATCACTGCGATGAATGCAATTCCAACCTATCGCTCACGTTTGCAGGTCGCCACGTTGCTGGTGCTGGCCACGCTGTTGACCGCGTGCGGCATCAACAACATCCCGACCCTCGACGAGCAGGCCAAGGCGGCCTGGGGCCAGGTGCAGAACCAGTACCAGCGCCGTGCCGACCTGATCCCCAATCTGGTGGAAACCGTCAAAGGCTACGCCAAGCATGAAGAAGCGACGCTGACAGCGGTGGTCGAGGCGCGCGCCAAGGCGACGTCGATCCAGGTCGATGCCAGCACCCTCGACAACCCGGAAAAACTCAAGCAGTTCCAGCAGGCCCAGGATCAGTTGAGCGGTGCCTTGAGCCGACTGATGGTAGTGTCCGAGCGTTATCCGGACCTGAAAGCCAACCAGAACTTCCTCGCCCTGCAATCGCAACTCGAAGGCACGGAAAACCGGATTGCCGTGGCGCGCCGCGATTTCATTCTGGCGGTGCAGAAGTACAACACCGAGATCCGCACCTTTCCCGGTCGCCTGTGGCACAGCGTGATGTACAGCGATCTGCCTGTGCGCGAAACCTTCGAAGCCACCACCCCCGGTGCGGAAAAGGCCCCGGAAGTGAAGTTCTGACAACTCTCTGTAGGAGCTGCCGAAGGCTGCGATCTTTTGCTTTTAAAGCTCAAGATCAAAAGATCGCAGCCTTCGGCAGCTCCTGCACGGGATCGGTGGAGAATGTTCATGCGTGTGTTGAAGATAGGCCTGGTGCTGATGCTGTGGCTGTTCGCCGTCAGCGCCCGGGCCGAGTTGACGTTCCCGGCGCTGAGCGGGCGGGTGGTGGACCAGGCGCAGCTGCTCGAGCCCTCGGTGCGCGCCCAGTTGAGCCAGCAATTGCAGGCGCATGAGCAGGCGACCGGCGAGCAACTGGTGGTGGTCACGGTGCCTGATCTGCAGGGCACCACCATCGAAGATTACGGCGTCCAATTGGGCCGGCACTGGGGCATCGGCCAGAAGGACAAGAACAATGGCGCGCTGCTGATCGTCGCCCGCGACGAGCGCAAGTTGCGCATCGAAGTCGGTTACGGCCTGGAAGATCGGCTGACCGATGCGCAGAGTTCGGTGATCATCCATCAAGTGATTACCCCGGCGTTCAAGGCCGGCAATTTCAGCAAGGGCATCAGTGACGGCGTGGCCGCGATGCTGGTGGTGCTCGGCGGCAATGCGCTGGACGAGCCGTCGACGGTGTACGAATCGAGCGGCGACCCGCAAAGCGATTTTGTCTCGCGGCATCCGCTGTTGTTCGTTTTTCTGGTGATGTTGTTCATCCTGACGGTGTTTGTCTGCCAGATGCTCGGTATCCTTCCCGCCGGCCGTGGCGGCTCCGGTGGCGGCGGCGGGTTCGGCGGCGGTGGATTTGGTGGCGGCGGCGGTGGAGGCGGGGGCTTCAGCGGCGGCGGGGGCAGTTTCGGCGGCGGCGGTTCGTCCGGCGGCTGGTGAACACACAACAATAATGATCAGGCACTTTTCGACATGGCATTACTGACCGAACACGAACAACGCAAAGTCGCCGAGGCGATCGCCCGGGTCGAACGCGACACCGACGCCGAGCTGGTCACGGTGCTGGCGGCGCGCGCCGATGACTACGCGTACATCCCGTTGCTGTGGGCCAGCTTGCTGGCGCTGCTGGTGCCGGGCATCGTCCATTACCTGACCGGCTGGCTGACCATGCACAGCCTGTTGCTGTTGCAATGGGGGCTGTTCATCATCCTGTGCCTGCTGTTCCGCCTGCCGAAAGTCACCACCCACCTGATCCCGCTCCGGGTGCGCCACTGGCGCGCATCGAACCTGGCCCGGCGGCAGTTTCTCGAACAGAACCTGCACCACACCGTCGGCAGCACCGGGATGCTGATTTTTGTCTGCGAGGCCGAGCGCTACGTGGAAATTCTGGTGGACGAGGGCATTTCCCGGCGTCTGGACAACCACTGCTGGGACTCGATTGTCGCCGCGTTCACCGAGCAGGTGCGGCAGGGGCGTACGCTGGACGGCTTTGTCACCTGCATCGAGGCCTGCGGCGAACTGCTCAAGGTGCATGTACCAGTGACGCAGGTGCGCAATGAGCTGCCGAATCGGCTTGTGGTTTTGGGGTAGGTTGCAGATTTTCGTTCGGCTTCAGGGCCATACCCTCACCCCAGCCCTCTCCCAGTGGGAGAGGGGGCCGACCGAGGTGTCTTGCGCTCACATCGACCTGAAAAAACGTATCGATTATGGATTCAAGGCAAATCGTTCAAGTCGGTGTATCTCGCCAATATCCCCCAATCAGTCCCCTCTACCTCTGGGAGAGGGTTAGGGTGAGGGGCGCTTTTGAAACCGTTCGGTAAATAAGAACGTGTCCCCAACCCCCATCCCCCCTAAAATACCCGCCATTCCCGTTTCGCCCCGCCCGAGGCCGTTTGTTCATGTCCGTTACCGCCCCATCCGCGCCGTCTGCCAAAGTTGCACCCGATCACCACGCCGAGTTCATTGCGCTGCTGCAAACCAGCCTCGAACAAAACGGCTTCATCAAACTGGTGCTGGCCAAGTACGTGGGCGAAGAAGCGGATCTGCAGCGGATCATCATCAAGGCGGTGACGGTCAAGGCTCAGCCCAACCTGTCGTTCGTTTATCGCTACAAGACTCGCGACATCACCAAAAATCTGCCGCTGAGCGAAGGCGTGGCGGTGATTGGCGAGTTGCTGCCGGCGGCGTTCAAAAATGCGCATTTGCTGACCGTGACCGACGAAGCCCAGCTCGAATACAGCAAAAAGGGCAAGAGTTCGCTGTTCAAAAGCAAACCTCAGCAATTGCGTGAAGCGCCGTCCGCTGAACATAACCGTGAGAAGAACCGCTTTCTCGAACTGAGCCGTCCGTTCCTCAAGGACCTGGGCGTGACCAACGCGCAGCACGAGCTGATCCCGGCGATGTCGCGCAAGTGGAAGCAGATCAACAAGTTCATCGAAGTCTTCAGCCACGCGCTGACCTCGTCACCGCTGGCGCTGGATCAGCCGGTGCGGGTGGCGGACTTCGGTTCGGGCAAGGGCTACCTGACATTTGCCATCCACGATTACCTGCGCAACACGCTCAAGGCCGAAGGCGAAGTCACCGGCGTCGAGCTGCGCGAGGACATGGTCACGCTGTGCAACGCCGCTGCGGCGAAGCTGGAACACCCGGGGCTGGTGTTCAAGTGCGGTGACGTGCGCAGCGTGGCGCCGAGCGAACTGGACGTGATGATCGCCCTGCATGCCTGCGACATCGCCACGGACTATGCGATCCACACCGGCATTCGTTCGGGCGCGTCGATCATCATGTGCTCGCCGTGCTGCCACAAACAGATCCGCCTGCAGATCCAGAGCCCGACACTGCTCAAGCCGATGCTGCAATACGGTCTGCATTTGGGCCAACAGGCCGAGATGGTCACCGACAGCCTGCGCGCGCTGTTCCTTGAAGCCTGCGGTTACGAGACCAAGGTCTTCGAATTCATCTCGCTGGAACACACCAACAAGAACAAAATGATTCTGGCGGTGAAACGCGCCGAGCTGGTGGATCCGGCCCAGCTGTTGGAGAAAATTCAGGAGTTGAAAGCCTTCTACCACATCAGCGAGCACTGCCTGGAAACCCTGCTGCGTGCTGACGGTTTTCTGGCCTGACACAACACCTGATGTGATATGACGCAAATCTTAATGTGATACGGCGCAAAACCTGTAGGAGCTGCCGAAGGCTGCGATCTTTTGACTTTTCAAGATCAAAAGATCGCAGCGTGCCGCAGCTCCTACAGGGGACGTATTTCAGGTGCCGGTGTGTTGAGGCCAGGAGTATTTGTCAGGCAGTTGCAGGTTGAGCAGGGCGCACCGCGGTCTTGCGGCCGAGCATGACGGTGGCGATCACCCCACAGGCAAACACCCAGGTAATCGGCTCGACATGCTCTCCAAAAAACAACGCCGAAAACGCGATGGTGAAGAAGATCTGCAGCAACTGGATCTGACTGACCCGCGCGATCCCGCCCAGCGCCAGCCCGGCATACCAGGCGAAGAACCCGAGAAATTGCGAAAACAGCGCCACGTAGCCGAAGGCCCACCAGGACCTGGTCGACACCGCGCCCTGATGCTGCAGCGCCAGGTACAACACCGGTCCGATCAGCAATGGCGTCGACAGTACCAGCGCCCAGCAGATCACCTGCCAGCCGCCCATCTCCTTGGCCAACCGGCCGCCCTCGGCATAACCCAGACCACCCACGGCAATCGCCCCGAGCATCAACAGATCGCCGGCCTGAATGCTGCCGGCGCCGGTGTACAGCGCGTACCCGAGCACCAGCGCGCTGCCCAGCGCGGCGCAGGCCCAGAAGGCTTTCGACGGTCGTTCATGGGACAGCCACGCCGCATACAGCGCCACGCACAGCGGCTGCAAACCGTTGACCAGTGCGCCGTGGGACGCCGGCAAGGTCTGCATGGCCCACGCCGACAGCACCGGAAATCCGAGAATTACCCCGGCGATCACCAGGCTCAGGCCTTTGATCTGCTGCCAGCTCGGCCATCTCTCCCGGCGCCACAACAGCAGCAATGCCGCCGGAATCGCCGCAAACAACGCACGGCCCAGGCCGTTGAGCAGGGGATGAAGCTCCTGCACCACGATGCGGGTGAAGGGCAGGGTGAGGCTGAAAATCACCACGCCGAGCAGGCCGAGGGCCATGCCGGTGTTTTCGCGCGAGGACATAAGAAGACCGAAATTGAGGGGTTCAGGGAACGACCTTCATAAAGCCATAAACCGTGGACTTCTGGCTGTTACAGCTAGGCACAGACTTATCCGTACAGTTCGCTCGCCCCTTCGCGAGCAAGCCCGCTCCCACAGGGGAATACATTCCAAGGGTGGGAGCGGGCTTGCTCGCGAAGAACGATAACGCGGTCTTCGAAGTAGTAGCCGGTTGTTACCCACTCCTCGGGATAAGGTCTACCTTCAATACTTCCAAGCATTTCCCAGAGGAGTCCTCCCCATGGCCGCGAAAAAAATCCTGATGCTGGTCGGCGATTACGTCGAAGACTACGAAGTGATGGTGCCGTTCCAGGCCCTGCAAATGGTCGGTCACACCGTCCATGCCGTCTGCCCGGACAAGGCCGCCGGCAACACCGTGCGCACCGCGATCCATGATTTCGAAGGCGATCAGACCTACAGCGAGAAACCCGGGCACCTGTTTGCCCTGAATTTCGATTTCACCAAGGTCCGTGAGGCCGACTACGACGCCCTGTTGATTCCTGGCGGACGTGCACCGGAATACCTGAGACTCAATGAAACAGTCCTCGATCTGGTGCGCGCTTTCGACAAGGCTGGCAAACCGATCGCAGCGGTCTGCCACGGCGCCCAACTGCTGGCGGCAGCGGGGATTCTCGAAGGGCGCGAGTGCAGCGCCTATCCCGCTTGCGCTCCGGAAGTGCGCCTGGCCGGTGGCACCTACATCGACATCCCGGTGACGGACGGCCACGTTCAGGGCAATCTGGCCACCGCCCCGGCGTGGCCGGCGCACCCGAACTGGCTGGCCGGTTTCCTCGGTCTGCTGGGCACCCAAATCACTCTGTAACGAGGCTTCGTCGATGTGCGAGCTCTACGTCAAAGCCGATCCGATCCTCTACGAATCGCGCTCCCGATCGCTGCGCATCTGCGGGGTGGTGACCACACTGCGCCTGGAAAACCAGTTCTGGGACATCCTCCGTGAAATCGCCGAGGCCGATGGCATGACCACCAATCAACTGATCGCCAAGCTGTACGAAGAGGTGATGGACTATCGCGGCGAGGTGGTGAACTTTGCCTCGTTCCTGCGGGTGAGTTGTACGCGGTATCTGAGTCAACGGCGGGTGACAGAGCCGCAGTTGTCGGTGGTGCGGGCGGTGGTGAAATAGCCCGCTGCGGGTTGACCCCATCGCCAGCAGGCTGGCTCCCACAAGGACAAGACCTTGCCGGTGCTCTAAAACCAACGCGTCCCTGTGTAGGAGCTGCGGCACGCTGCGATCTTTTGATCTTGTTTTTTAAAAAATCAAAGTCAGAAGATCGCAGCGTGCCGCAGCTCCTACAGGTATACGAAGTCAGCGCAGGTTTTTGAGTAGCGCTTGTAGTTGGGTTTGTCCGGCCTCACTCAGTGGGAACACGGGCAACCGTGGGTCGCCAACCTCCAGTCCGGTCTCGCGCAATCCAGCCTTGATCGTTGCCGGCAAACCGCCCTTGAGAATGAAGTCCAGCAGCGGCAGCTGGCGGTAGAACAGTTCGCGCGCGCGCTGCAGATCACCCGCCAGTGCGGCCGCGTACAGATCCAGATTCAACTGCGGAATCAGATTCGGCGCCGCCGTGCACCAGCCTTTCGCCCCGGCAGCGAACGCTTCCAGAGCCAGCGGGTTGCAGCCGTTGTAGAACGGCACCTGGCCTTCGCCCTGCAGTTGCAGCTTGTGCATGCGCTGAATATCGCCGGTGCTTTCCTTGACCATGGTCACGTTTTCCACGCTGTCGACGATGCGCAGAATCAGTTCCACCGACATGTCGGTGCCGCTGGTAGCCGGGTTGTTGTAGAGCATGATCGGCACGCCAATGCTGTCGCCGATGGCGCGATAGTGCGCAAGGATTTCTACCTCGCTGAGCTTCCAGTAAGACGCTGGCAGCACCATCACCACGTCGGCACCGTGGGCCTCGGCGAAGCGGGCGCGGCGCACGGCTTTGGCGGTGGTCAGGTCGGACACGCTGACGATGGTCGGCACGCGTTGGGCCACGTGCCTGATGCTGAACTCGGCGACCTGATCCCATTCGGCATCGCTCAGGTAAGCGCCTTCGCCGGTGCTGCCCAGTGGCGCGACAGCGTGCACGCCGCTGTCGATCAGGCGATCGATTGATTGGCCGAGCGCCGGCAGATCAAGGCCTTCGCCGTTGGCGCCGAACGGGGTGATGGTGTAGCCGATGATGCCGTGAATAGTGGACATGCGAGTCTCCTTGAGAAGCTGAAATCAGTTCAGGCAATCGGCGTGCTGGCGCAGGTTCTGCCGGGCGTAGTAATTGAAAGCGGCGGCGTGGCGTTTGGGTTTCGACACCCAGTCACGGGCCTCGCGCCCCAATTCCGGAATGATCGGCTTGATCGTGCCGGCCGCCATCGCCAGCAGTTGCAGCCTGGCGGCGCGCTCGATCAGCTGAGCGATGACACAGGCTTCTTCGATCGTGGCACCGGTCGACAGCTGGCCGTGGTGCGACAGCAGAATCGCACGCTTGTCGCCCAATGCGCCGGCAATCAGTTCACCTTCTTCGTTGCCCACCGGCACGCCCGGCCAGCCTTCGAGAAACGCGCAGTTGTCGTACAGCGGACACAGGTCCATGTGCGAAATCTGCAGCGGTACTTCCAGCATCGACAGCGCGGCAATGTGCGTCGGGTGGGTGTGGATGATGCAGTTCACATCCGGTCGGGCGCGGTACACCCAGCTGTGGAACCGGTTGGCCGGGTTCGCCATGCCGTGTCCTTCGAGCACTTCCAGGTCTTCGTTGACCAGCAGCAGATTGCTCGCGGTGATTTCATCGAAACCCCGGCCCAGTTGCTGCGTGTAATAGGTACCGGGCTGCGGGCCGCGCGCGGTGATCTGCCCGGCCAGACCGGAGTCATGACCGTGCTCGAACAGGATCCGGCAGGTCAGCGCCAGCTTTTGCCGGTCAGTCCACGTATTATCCGCGAGGCTTTTCTGCATCTGAGTCAGCGCTTGCTGAACCAGTTGTGCTTTAGGTAGTGCTAATGTCTTGGCCATGTGTGTCCTTTGGGTAAGAGCAAATGACACGAGAGAGGCTATATGACACAAAGTGTCATTAGCAAGCGCCAATCCTTGTTTCCTTGCTGGAATAACCGCTGCGCATGTCTATCCGTTTGAAATTACTGAGAAAAAAACTTGGGATAACGCTTGAGGCGCTGGCCGAAAAATCCGGCATGACCAAGAGTTATCTGTCGAAGGTCGAGCGCGGATTGAACACCCCGTCGATCGCTGCCGCGCTGAAACTGGCGAAAGCGCTGAACGTGAAAGTCGAGGAGCTGTTCTCCGAAGACAACGTCAGCCTCGACAGCTACAGCCTGGTGCGCAGCCACCAGCGTCAGTCACTGGCCGCTAACGAACAGAGCGCCGGGTATGCGGTGCTGGCGCATCAGGTCAGCGAGCGCAACCTGTTGCCGTTCATCATCTACCCGCCGAGCGAGTTCACCGACAAGACGTTCAAGGAACACTTGGGCGAGGAGTTTCTGTTCGTCCACGAAGGGCAGGTGGAAGTGGATTTCATGAGCGAACGGGTGCTGCTGGAGCGCGGCGATGCGCTGCACTTCAATGCACAGAAGCCGCACCGGATCCGCTCGGTGGGGGAGGTGCAGGCGCAGTTGCTGGTGGTGGTGCATAGCAGCGAGGAGTGAATTTTAAAATCAAAAGATCGCAGCGTGCCGCAGCTCCTACAGGGGGCTGCGATCTTTTGCTCTTGCGTTAAACCTCGACCGGAACCGAAAGCTTCGGATTCCCCAGCGCATGGGTCTTCGCATCAAAGAAGCGCAACGCTACCCCGGTGCCCTCGAACACTTTCACGTAATGGCGCTTCTGATGCTGAATGAACGCCGCGCTGCGCGGGTAGATCGAGATCGCCACGGTCTGCGGTTTCGCCAGACGCAAGGCGCGCACGATGTGAGCGTCCTGCTCACCCAAGGCATGGCCGAAGATGCATAGGCTGTCGCCATGCCCGAGTAACTGCTGATAACAGAACGACAGGTAATCCGAGCTGCGGATGGTCTTGAGCTTGTCCGCGCTCGGCCCTTCGGTGACGAACAGCGGCACGTCATCCAGGGTCTTGATCGTATTGTTGATCGCGAAACTGCCGAGCAAGGTGCCCTCGGTCGAGGTCAGCTTGCGCGCGGTACCGTCCTGGTTGCGCACCAGGTGCAGGCCACCGTGCAGATAGAGTAAACGCGGCTTGGCGGTGGTGGTTTCGCTCAAGTCGAAACTGGCATTGGCGCCATTGAACAGGTCGTCGATGGCTTCGCTGCGGTGCTGGATTGCCCAGTAGTTGAGCAAGTCATAGTTGGTAGTAAACACCGTACGATAGCGCGCGAGTTCTTCATTCAGGGTTGCCAGCGTAGAGGCCTGCACCAGGCGCCAGGGAATGTGCATCGCGTGCACGGTGTTGATCAGTGCTTCCTTGATCGCGTAGTAACGATTGCGCGGTGCCGCCGAGCTGACCGCCAGCGCCTTGTTGACCCGGCTGGTGGTTTTCAGCGCGCCGAGCACCTGCTCGAAACTGCGCGTCTGCATCGCATCGAACACGCTTAGCTCGGAAGGGCTCAGCGGCTTCTCTTCCACCGTCCGCGCGTTTTCGAACAGCGAGTCGTAGCCGAAGTCGTCCCACACCGCACGGCTGGCGCCATTGCCGACCAGCAGACCGTTGAAGTCGGCGGTGGCGCGCAGGGCGTTCCAGTCTTCAAGGGTGGCATCGACATCCAGAAAATCGCTCATTGCTTGGCACATCTCAAAACATGGGGACTGATGGACGGCAACTTTATCACGAGCGGGCATTGAGCCAGATCAACATCGCTCGTGACCGATCGGTCGATCCTGTGCACATCCGCCGGATCGCAGCAGTCGATTCGGCTCAGTCAGGAGACGCGCATGAGCAGCACCTTTTTCATTCCGGCGGTAAATATCATGGGCAATGGATGCCTCGACGAAGCCATGGTTGCGATTCGCAATTACGGTTTTCGCAAGGCGCTGATTGTTACCGATGCGGGTCTGGCCAAGGCCGGCGTGGCGGCCATGCTCGCCGAAAAACTGGCGATGCAGGACATCGATTCGGTGATCTTCGACGGCGCCAAGCCGAACCCGAGCATTGCCAACGTTGAGTCCGGGCTGGCGCTGCTCAAGGACAGTCACTGCGATTTCGTGGTGTCGCTGGGCGGCGGTTCGCCTCATGACTGCGCCAAGGGCATTGCCCTGTGTGCGACCAACGGCGGACACATTCGCGATTACGAAGGCGTCGATCAATCGAGCAAGCCGCAATTGCCGCTGATCGCGATCAACACCACGGCCGGCACCGCCAGCGAAATGACCCGCTTCTGCATCATCACCGACGAAACCCGCCACGTGAAAATGGCCATCGTCGACCGCAACGTCACGCCGCTGTTGTCGGTGAATGATCCGGCGCTGATGGTCGCCATGCCGAAAAGCCTGACCGCCGCCACCGGCATGGACGCCCTGACCCACGCCATCGAAGCCTACGTCTCGACCGCTGCCAACCCGATCACCGACGCCTGTGCGCTGAAGGCCATGAGCCTGATCAGCAACAACCTGCGCCTGGCCGTACGTGACGGCAGCGACCTCGCCGCGCGGGAGAACATGGCCTATGCGCAGTTCCTCGCCGGCATGGCCTTCAACAATGCCTCGCTTGGCTACGTGCATGCGATGGCGCACCAGTTGGGTGGTTTCTACGATTTGCCCCACGGCGTGTGCAACGCGGTGCTGCTGCCGCATGTGCAGACCTTCAACGCGCTGGTCTGCGCCGAACGCCTGACCGACGTTGCTCATGCGATGGGCGCGGACATTCGCGGGTTCAGTCCGGAAGAGGGCGCTCAGGCGGCGATCAATGCGATCCGTTGCCTGGCCAAGGATGTCGATATTCCAAGCGGATTGCGCGAACTCGGCGCCAAACTCAGCGACATTCCGGTATTGGCTACCAACGCGCTGAAAGACGCGTGCGGCCTGACCAATCCACGGGCGGCGGATCAGCGGCAGATCGAGGAGATTTTCCGTAACGCCTTTTGAGATCTTCGCGCGCAAGCCCGCTCCCACATGTGATCGCATTTCTCAGACGAAACTCGATCAACTGTGGGAGCGGGCTTGCTCGCGAATACGCACTTCCAGACACCGCAGGTAATGGATCAATAGCATCAGTTAACCGCCGCCACTTGCCTCTCAAAAAAACCACCAAACTGAATCAATACCACCCCGCCAATCAGCAACAACGCCCCCAACACTCGCGACACCGTCAACGGTTTCTCCACCAGTCCAAACCAGCCAAAGTGATCCAGCAGCATCGACGCAATCACCTGTCCGGCCAGCGCCAGTGCAACAAACCCAGACGCCCCGAGCCTGGGCAACAGCATCACCGCCAGCGCCACAAAGCACACGCCAAATGCACCGCCAGCCCACATCCACAGCGGTGCCTTGCTGATAATCCCCAGCGACGGCAGCGGCAGGCGCAATGCCAGAATCACCGGCAACAGCACCAGCACGCTCACCACTAATGAAGCCAGAGTTGCCCACAGCGGATGCCCGAGCCCGCGCGCCAGATTGCTGTTGATCGCACTCTGGAACGGCACCACCGCTCCGGCAAACGCCGCCAACAGCAACAGACCGGCCCACTGCAAGGAACTCATGCTCAATCTCCAACAGGTTTTGCTGGACTCTAAGGTATTCGTCGCGCAGATTTAAATTCCGTTTTGTCATCCAGAACATGCACAAGATGAATGATCTGCGCCGTATCGATCTCAATTTGCTGGTGATCCTCGATGCCTTGCTCAGCGAGCAGCACGTCACCCGTGCCGCCGAGCGTCTGCACCTGAGTCAGCCGGCGGTCAGCCATGCGCTGGCGCGGTTGCGTGATGTGCTCGGTGATCCGCTGCTGGTGCGCGCAGGAGCGAGCCTGGTGCCCACGGCGCGGGCGCTGGAACTGGTGGCGCCGCTGGGCGAAGCGCTGGCGCAGGTGCAATCGCTGCTGGCGCCGAACACCTTCGATCCGGCCAGCGCACGGCGAACCTTTCGCGTGGCGATGTCTGACTACGGCGCGGCGATCATCCTGCCAGGACTGATCCGCACCCTGCGCCGCGAGGCACCGGGCATCGACCTGCAGATCAGCCACGCCAGCCGCGAAGGCATGCTTGAAGGCGTGCTCAATGGCGATATCGATGTGGCCGCCGGTGTGTTCCCGGAAATGCCTCATGAATTGCGCAGCACGCTGTTGTTCGAGGAACGCTACGTTTGCCTGCTGGATCGGCGCAGCTTGCCGGCCGCCGGCGTGCTCGACCTGTCGACGTACCTGTCGCGCCCGCACGTGTTGCTGGAAATGCGTGGCAGCGGCACCCCGGAAATCGAACGGGCGCTGACCTCGCTGCGCGAACGCCGCCGCGTCGCCATCAGCCTGCCGCACTGGAATGTCGCGCCACAGCTGATCAGCGGGACCGACTTGATCCTCACCGTGTCGTCACGCAGTGTGCGTGACATCGATCAGCAGGACTTGATTGTGCTGCCGCCGCCGTTCGAGATCGCGCCGTTCAACTTTGTGCTGGCGTGGCACAAGCGGCGGGGTGCGGATCAGGCGTTGAACTGGTTGAATCACACGATCGAGCAGGGGATGAGCCGCGTCACGTGAGCGGCCATTACCACATGCTGGGAGGAAGCCGGCGGGTGTGGAATATGCGCAGAATCTGCAGTCGTCCGTGACGGACACGGTACGGAATCAAATAAGGGCGATCAGGTAGCACCCATTCTCTTGTTCCGGCCAGACGTCCCTCGCGCCCGGAGGCAGGAAAGCGCGCAAGATGATCGACGCAGTCGAGTATGGTTTGCACAAACTCTGAAGCAGCCTTCGGATTTTCAATCGCAATGTAGGCGGCCTCGTCATCAAGATTCTTTAGCGCGGTACGGAGCCACTCAACGCGCATTGGCATTCCACTTTCTGGTGACGGCCATGACTTCATCCTCAGACGCGAAATCGCCAGCGTCGGCTTCTTTCAATGCCTGCTGGATTTCTTCGATTTGCCAGGCTTCCCGCGCGAGATACTCGCGAAGGGCATCCACTGCCAAATACGACTTGCTACGCCCGGTCGCCTTGGCGAGGTTGGCGAGGGTGTCGGCAATTTCATCGGGAAGACGCAAAGACATGACGGACATGATGGTCTCGTTGTAGTGATTTGTAGTGCAGCATACTACAGCGTCATACTTGGGCCCGCCTGCCACTCGTCCAAGAACTGCTCAGCCGACTTTTATCAAGGAAGAAAAATGACCCGCAGAAACACCTTACTCATGGCGTTCGCATCGCTTGCCATCACCGCCAACGCCCAGGCCGCCTGCACCACCAAAAGTTTCGACGGCAAATCCATGTCGCGCTGCAACGTCTGGCCGGCGTTTCCGAGTCAGGCGATTTCGGTCAAATCCACCTATCTGGCCGATTCCGGCGGCGACGATGCCGGGGTGTTCGATCTGGATCTGGCGCTGCTCAATGCGAGCAACGCCAAACCCATCGCCACTTACCACAAGCCGGGCGCCTACAATTCGGATGCCGTGCGCCTGGACGATGTGCGCATCGATACCGCGCGCTATCGCCTGACCCCGGATATTCGCGCTTTCGGGCTGCGGGCGAAGTTCGCGCACACTTCCCAGGCCATTCCTTACGAGAAAACCGATCTGGCGCTGTATGTGCGCGAGGGCGACAGTCTGCGCCCGGTGCTGGAAGGCCTGGTGGTGTTCAAGGACAACGGCGAGTTCGTGAATGACTGCGAGGGCTACAGCAAGAAAATCCGCCGCACGCTGGAGATCGCTCCAACCAGCCACAATGGTTTCGCCGATCTGATCGTCACCAGCAGCGGCAGCAAGACGAAAAACAGCAAATCCGGCAACCAGTGCGTTTCGAACACCACTGAGCTGAAGAAAAAGCAGCTTACCCTGACCTACGATGGCCAGCAGTACAACGTTCCCGAAGACCTGCGAGGTTATTGACCCATGCTCACCGGCCTCAACCACCTGACCCTCGCGGTCAGCGACTTGCCGCGCAGTCTGGCGTTCTACCGCGACGTGCTGAATCTGCGCGTCGAAGCCACATGGGATGCCGGGGCCTACCTGTCGCTGCCGGGGCTGTGGTTGTGCCTGTCGCTGGATGCGCAGCGCAAGTCCGAGCCTGCCGTCGACTACACGCATTATGCGTTCAGCCTTGATCAGGTGGATTTCCCGGCATTCGTGAAAGCGGTGAAAGCGGCGAACGTGCAGGAATGGCGCGACAACCGCAGCGAGGGTGCGTCGTTCTACTTTCTCGACCCGGACGGGCACAAGCTCGAAGCCCACGTCGGCGATCTGGCGTCGCGACTGGCAGCCTGTCGCTTGAAACCGTACGCCGGCATGCGTTTTTACGACGCGCAGTAAACAGACGCCTTGGGCTGATATAGACTGGCCATCATTTGTACTGGCGCCTGCAGGTATCTCATGACCCCATCGCTGCTCATGGCCGTTCTGGCTTCGGGTTTCATCTATGGCATCACGCCGGGGCCGGGTGTACTGGCGGTGTTCGGCATTGGCGCGGCGCATGGGCGGCGGGCCGGGGCGGGGTTTCTCTGCGGGCACCTGCTCGGCGATGTGGTCTGGTGCAGCACTGCGCTGATTGCGATTGTCGGCGCCCGGGAAATCGGCAGCACCGCGTTCGATGTGCTCGGTGTACTCAGTGGCGTGTACCTGTTCTGGCTCGGCTGGCGGGCGGTGCGCGCGCAACGGCGCAGCACTGATCAGCCGCAGGGCGCGGCGCGTCAGCCGTTTTGGCACGGCATCCTGTTTGGCCTGACCAATCCCAAGGCTTACCCGGTGGCGGTGGCGACTTTTACCGCGCTGCTGTCGAGCCGCGCCGAACTGCTCAACTGGTCGATGCTGCCGGCGCTGATCGCCTTGAGCTTCCTCGGTGGCTTGCTGGCTTACGCTATCTTGATCGGGGTGGTCGGCGCCCAGCGGGTGCGCACGCTGTATCAACGCCATGAACTGCTGATAACCCGCCTGTGCGGGGTGATGTTCATCGGTTTTGCGATCAACGCGCTGATGCATGCGCTGCCGGGATTGCTGCCGAACAAGGCTTGACGCTGGTTGCAGGGACGCGGGAGCAAACAGGTCAGGGATGGTGGATCATTGCTGCATTGTCCGGACGCCCACGCTGAACCATGGAAAGCCGAAACTCCGCGCCATTGGCGAGTTATATCGACCTGTTGCTGGACGCCGTCTGCGCGGTGGACAAGCAAGGCCGTTTCGTTTTTGTCAGTGCCGCCTGCGAACGCATTTTCGGTTACACGCCTGACGAGTTGATCGGCCGGCCGATGATCGAACTGGTACACCCGGCGGACCAGCAGCGCACCCTGGCCGCCGCGCGCGAGATCATGGGTGGCGAACCGAAACACAACTTTGAAAACCGCTACGTGCGCAAGGACGGGCGCATCGCGCACATTCTGTGGTCGGCGCGCTGGTCCGAGGTCGATCAACTGCGCATCGCCGTGGCGCGCGACATCACCGAACGCAAGCAGGCCGAATCGCGGCAAGCGGCGTTGTATGCGATTTCCGAAGCGGCGCATGTCGCGGAAGACCTGCTGGCGCTGTTCAAGCGCATTCACCTGATCATCGGCGAGTGGCTGCCGGCGCTGAACTTCTCGGTGGCGCTGTACGACGAGCACTGTGCGCAGCTGAATTTTCCCTATCACGTCGACGCTCACGAATCGCAGCCCGATCAACCGGGCACCGTCACCGGCCGCTTGTGCGGGGAGGTCATTCGCAGCGGCCAGCCGATTCTGCTGACGCCGGACAGCCCCGGTTCGTCGCCCGACTTCGCCGAACTGGTGGCGGGGCAGGATTCACCGTGCTGGCTCGGTGTGCCGCTGAATTCGAAAAACGGCACCATCGGCGCGCTGATCGTCAAAAGCCTGCCGGGCGGCGAGCGTTACACCGAACAGGACAAGGAACTGCTGCAATACGTCTGCGCCCAGGTCGCCACCGCCATTGAGCGCCAGCAACTGCACGCACGGCTCAAACGCATGGCGCAGTACGATCAATTGACTCAGCTTCCCAATCGCGAACTGCTCAAAGAACGACTCAAAGCCGCGCTGGCCGGTGCCCGTGCAGCTTCAGGGAGGATGGCTTTGCTGTACGTCGATCTGGATCGCTTCAAGCAGGTTAACGATACCTTTGGCCATGGCGTCGGCGACATGCTGTTGCAGACGGTGGCCAGTCGGCTCAAGGGCTGCGTGCGCGACACCGATACCGTGGCGCGCATCGGTGGCGACGAATTCGTGGTGCTGTTGCACAGCGTGCATGCCGCCGAAGACGCCGACAGCGTGGCCGCCAAGATCCGTCAAGTGCTGGCACACCCAATGCGCCTCGACGGGCACAACCTTGCTATCGAGCCAAGCATTGGCGTGGCCTGTTATCCCGAACATGGCCATGAAGAACAGCAACTGTTTCGGCATGCCGACCAGGCGATGTACGCCGCCAAACGCCTCCATCACCGGGCGCGGGATAGCTGAATCCTGCGCCGCCGTTCGTCGCGGCACGGGCAACTTTTCTAAACCTTTGGCGGTCCGGCAATTCTGAATCTAGGCGGGCACCTGCTCGCCAACGATCAACACCAGGAGGAAGAGAATCATGCCTAACTCAAGAAACTCGAACTCGGGAAACTTTGCCAACGATCGAACCAAGGCGTCTGAAGCCGGTCGCAAGGGTGGGAAAACCACCACCACGACGGTCGATAAAGAGCCTGCGAAATCCGAAACGGGTCGCAAGCCTGCGCAGAAATCGAAGTAAGTCGCTGCGGTGGTTTTGATTGAGAGGCGGGGGCGCAAGCTCCCGCTTGAATTTGCACAGAAGGAGGGCGCGACCATGAGCCGGATGGCCAGCCAGGTACGTCGTTTGAGTTTTGTCACGTTGTTGGGGCTGTTCGCCAACAGTGCGTTCGCCGGCGGCGCCGCAGCGCAGTCGCCTGCCGATTTCATCAACGATGCTTCAGCCAAAGGCATGGCCGACATCGAAGCCAGTCGTCTGGCGCATCTGAAGTCCGAATCCAAAGAGGTCAAGGATTACACCATCGTGGTGATCAATGACCGCACCACCGCCAATCAGCATCTGGCGAAGATCGCGAAGAAGTTAGACCTGCCGGTGGCGCCCCGCGAAGAAATCGCCGACAAGGCGAAAACCATGATTCCGCAGGTCAAGGATGGTGAAACCTTTGACCAGGCTTATGCCGCCAGCCAGGTGAAAGCCACCGAAGAAGCCATTCAGCAGATCCAGCAGGAAGCGCAGGCCACCGACGTGCCGGAGATCAAGGCATTCGCTGACGAGACCCTGCCAAAACTGCAAAGCCATCTGGAAATGGCCCGGGCCCTGCAAGCCAGCCGCTGATTTCTTTACTCGATAAAAGATCGCAGCCTGCGGCAGCTCCTACACCGATCGATGTAGGAGCTGCCGCAGGCTGCGATCTTTTGCTCTTTTTTAAGGATTCAGTTAGCAGTCATTCAGATTCTGCTTCGGCTTGCTCTGTTCTCCCAGCCCGTCTAGTTCGGCCACCTCGCTCTCGCCCATGCTGCGGTAATGCTTGCGCAACGCTTCCAGTTGCTTGAGGTCCAGCGCTTCCAGGCCAAGCATCGCGTTCTGCGCTTCCTTGTTGGCGCGCAACAACTCATCGAGCTTCAGGTGCAGGATGTCGGTGTCGCGGTTCTGCGTGTTCTGAATCAGGAACACCATCAGGAACGTGATGATCGTGGTCGAGGTATTGATGATCAGCTGCCACGTGTCATTGAACTGAAAAATCGGCCCACTCAGACCCCATAGAGCAATCAGGATCAACGCACCCATGAAGGTCTTCGGGCTGCCCGCCCACAATGCGAGTTTTTGGGAGATTTTTGCGAATTTCATTGCCGTGTTCCTTATTGGGATTGCCTGAAATTCAGACCGTGACGGCGTTGCGAAAATTCGTTTTTTTACAGGCATGCCCCTGAAAAACCGGTCATGCGACCGGTTTCGACATGAGTACGCTCAGGACGTCAATTCAACCTCTGCCTGCCACTGAAAGAACCCCGCCACTTCACATTGCTGATTGACCAGCATGAAACCCAATTCGCACCGGGCGGTGCCAGGTGTTGCCGGGGTGCTTGTCCAGAAGTGATCGTCCGCTTTGCGCGTTCCTGGTACGGACGGCATTTCAGGGTTGGGCGCGGGGACGGTGAGTTCGGTGTGAACTTGCAGTTGAGGGACAGAAAGTAGGCCGCTGTTATCGACGGTCATGCGGTAGGTAACCACGCTGTGCTCGGCGATCAGGCTGACGCTTCTGGCGCGGAAATTAATGTCGCGACCAATCCTGACAAGGATTTTGGTGTGGCTGTCATTTGTAACTATTTTATCTGAATTGTTATCCGAGACAAAAAAGATAAACCCATCGGTAATGCTTGTAGGGTTCGCGGGATCCTGGCTGGGTGTTGGATAGTGCGAAAGCAGAGATTCGGCATCGACGATCAGCAACACATTCTGTGCGTTGGTAGTGTGGGTCGGGATCGGTTCGGAAGTCATTGTGGATTCCTTTCATGACGTCGCAACAAACGGCGGCCGCTTTGCTCAAGGCAGACATCCTGGTCCGGCCGGAGCGGCATCGGATCGATGGAGCCCCTCGTAGCCGAGAGGCTCACCACATCATCAGTTGTGGATGGAGATGAACGGATCCCAGGAGCAGCAGCCGATGATCTGGCAGTTGCGGTCGACGATCAGGAAGTGGAAGTGATAGGTCACGCGGCCGCAGTCCAGGGTCTCGGATGACCAGTAATGGTTGTCGACTTTCTGGCAGCTTGGCACGGATGGATTGCTCGTGTTGGGCACAGCTACGCACGCTGTGGCCTTGCGCGGTGAGGGGGGCGAGATCAGGTTCTCTCCGGCGTTGGGGACGAATTTGTAGAAAATCACTGCCTGTTCGAAGCTCTGCGACAGGCTGGTTTCACGCCAGCGGATCAGATCGCCGACCTGAGCCTTGAGATCGAGTTCGCCACCGGCCTGGCCACTGACGACGTTGTCCTGATTGGTGACCATGTACACATGTTTCCAATCAATCAGCGTTGGATTCTTCGAATCCTTGCTGATGTTTGGATACTTTTTCAGGATGGTTTCGGTGTCGATGGAAACCAGAATATCCGTAACTCGAGACATGGTGATGCTCCTTTTTCATAGTGAGCGTCGGACTGCAATCCAGGCACGACGACGCTTGCTTGCCGTATGGCTTTCGCGAGCACACTACTGGTGGAACCCATCGGTCATGAGGGACGGGCAGGCCGTGCTTCTTGCACGAAATAACGCGTTGTCGGGTTCCTTCCGATTGCCGCAGCTTGACTATAGGCAAGGTTGTCATGCTGTCAAAAACGCGTGTTGCTTGTTCGACGGACGGTCGATGATTTGGATGGCGGGAATAGGCGATAGCAGGACGATGTCTGAAACCGTTTGCAACGAGTCGCTCTGGAACTGCTCGCCGGGCTGCCTGTATTGTGACGAACAGCCGTCATGCCTCGACAGGAGAACGCAATGAGTTGGTCCGCCAAGCAATACGTCGCTTTTGAAGATGAACGCACCCGTCCGGCCCGTGATTTGCTGGCGGCGATTCCCACGGTGCAGGCTCGATCAGTCGTCGATATCGGTTGTGGTCCGGGTAACTCCACCGAGCTGTTGGTGCAGCGTTTTGTGCAGGCTCGGGTCAGCGGTCTGGACAGCTCTCCGGACATGATCGACGCCGCGCGCAAGCGCCTGCCGCAGTTGCAGTTCGACGTGGCGGAGATCGACCGCTGGGGCGATGCCGGCCCGTTCGATGTGATCTTCGCCAACGCCGTACTGCAGTGGCTGCCGGATCACGCGAAGCTGTTGCCGGCGCTGGCCGGCAAGCTGTCTCCTGGCGGCAGTCTGGCGATCCAGATGCCGGACAACCTCAACGAACCTTCTCATCGGCTGATGCGCGAAGTGGCGGCCAGCGGTCCCTGGGCCGCGAAACTGGCTGACGCTGCCGGGCAGCGTACCGAGATGGCGAGTGCCAGCGATTACTTCTCGATGTTGCGCCCGCACTGTTCGCGCGTCGACGTGTGGCGCACCACCTATCACCACCCGTTGGCGGACGGTGCAGCGGGGGTGGTGGAGTGGTTCAAGGGCAGTGGTTTGATTCCGTTTCTGAAACCGCTGAGCGAAGACGAGCGGGCGCAGTATCTGCAGCAATATCTGGCGGCGGTGGCCGAGGCTTATCCGGCGTTGCCTGATGGTTCGGTGCTGTTACCGTTCCCGCGGTTGTTCATTGTCGCGACCCGCTAAAGGCAAACACCGATCCTGTGGTGAGGGGATTTGTCCCCGATGGACTGCGTAGCAGACCCAAAATCTTAGGGGCGCTTCGCACCCCAGCGGGAGCAAGCTCTTTTCCGAAACATCCAGCCCCAGCACATGGGCGGTGCCGTGCTCACTGGCCCAGCGGCTTAACTAGCCATAGCCGCGCAGGGGGAGGGTGGTAGGGAAATGCCAATGGGTCGCGGGGCGGGTGAAAACCGTCGGTGCGTTGTGGATCTGTAATGTCGGAAAACGCTGCATAATTGCAGCGCCTTCTTCACCGCAACAATGCGATGTTGTGATCTATACGGTCTTGAATGGTACGCAGGGTTTCCTGAGTGATCAGGTCCGGGTAAAGGTCATTAGCCAGGGCCGAAAACTGGCTGGATACGTGGCAAAAACGCTCAATGATCAATCCTGCATCATTGGCACTGACTTCCGCTTCTGCTGCAAGACCAAACATCGCTTTCCGGTCGATTTCCAGCGCTTCGCCCATTACATCCATCTGATGATATCCACCGGATCCTTCGCAAAAGGTCACATCGTAGGCCGGCGCTAATTTCCAGTCGCCAGTTGACGACATGGTGTAGGCAAAGTTCTTGGGGTGATCATCCCGGTTATTGAACACAACGTTGAAAACAGCTCGCTCGAACGCCAGTGCTTTTTCACGCACGTCATTGGTACATCTTTGAGTCGCGCGCAAGAAATTGACGTAGTCCAATGAACCTGGTGATCGAAAATCTGCTCCGGTAAAGGCTGCAAGACTTTGCATGGGAACGCGCAGGCCGTCCTGTCGATCAAACCGTTTGCTGGCGAAGGCGGCCATTCCGTCTGACAGGCTGAAGTATTGCGTGTCTGGCGTTTGAATACCGCAGAGGCGCAAGCATTCGGCATAGACCATTTCGATGACACACACTTCGGGGTGTTCATGTCGGGCCGGGAACTTCACCAGCCATGCTTCAAAACCTGGAGTGGCAGCAGTGGTGAACATCCCGGAGTCAGGATCGCGATAGACCAAGGCCTTTGGTCTGGCACCTTGCGGAGCACCGCCCACCAGCAATAACTTCTGAAGGAGTTCGCCCCCTTCACCTTTCAGCACTTGCTGCACTTCAGCCGCCAGCAGCTCAATGGGAACATGCATTTGCGGCTCCTGCATCTCGGGTGCCACAGGTTTGAACGACATGGCACCCATGGCATTGTTGCCGATATAGGCCAGTCGTGCCAAAGGACCGATGCGTGCGGGATTCAGGCCACGCCGTTTGAATAAACGATCCATCAGCAGCATGCCCCAGCCGTCGGGCAGCGAGTCATAAACGGGACCGGGCAACCCCAGCTGATGCGGCGGGAAGTCCCGGCTCAATCTGGCGCCTTGCAGAGGAAGGCTCAGGGACGAAAGCTCCAAGCCCCTTTTTTTTGCTTTGTCGCTGTACTCGAAGACGGTCAGCGGTCGGCCAGTCAGGGCGGTGGTGGAAGCAAGAGTCCCCCACCGCCAATGCTCACCCCAGCCCTCATAGTAGACTTCCACTTGCTCAAGCATTGTCGGACTTCCTTTTGATGCGCTGACGCTTGGCACTGTTTTCGTAGCGCAGAATGTCGTCCAGCGTTTCCAGCTTCGGCAGGAACAGGTTTTCGAGTTCTTTGCTGCGGCCGAGAACCATGGCAACGCGCACCAGGTTTTCGAAGCCCACATTTCGTCCGGCCTCCAGATTGGATACCGTGTTGGTCCCGATACCGGCGCGAGCGGCTACGTCCGCCTGGGTCATTTCCAAGGCGAGCCGATCAGTGCGCAGGCGCTCACAAATCCGTTTGACGAGCTCACTGGGCTTGCTCAGGCTTAAATCCAGCATAGTGGCTTTTTACACCTTAAATTCAGTTCAAGGACGGGCATCAGGGGAATCATGCCAAGATGTGCATTCCTTTTGTTAATCCCGTTTATTGTGGCTTATCTTCGAAAAAGCGCAATAACACCCGAAAAAAGGAATTAATCCAATTTGTTGCAGCGTTCTTTTCCTTGCGAAGATCGAATGCCTGAAATCTTTTTTCAAATCCCGGACACAAAAAAACCGGCCCTGTAGGCCGGTTTTTTCTGGTGCTGCATCCCCCGTCAGAACCACGACGTGAGACTCGATTGTGTGGAGCGGGTAGAGGGAATCGAACCCTCAACTAAAGCTTGGGAAGCTTTCGTTTTGCCACTAAACTATACCCGCTCAGAGCGGCTGACTTTGTACCAGAGTCGGGCGCGGATTTGAAGTTTTTCTTTTGCTTGCCGCACGTTACAACATTGAAACGGGCATGCGCAGGCGAGTCGGGCAGGGGCGATACGCTGATGTTCGAGCCTGCCGACTCGTCTGCGACAACATCTTTTCAAATAGCCAGTGCATGGTGCTCCTGAACGAACGAGTAGCGCGTTCGGCTCGACTGTTGAGCCGGTTTCAGGAACCCGAGCAGGGCGTTCTGACTGTCGCGGCAGGCGGCCTTGTGTTCCATGTCGAGGAAGTGCCCGGTGGCCTGCAGCGTGGTGAAGCTGCTGTGCTTCACGTGGTTGCCGAATAGCCGGGCGTCTGTGGCGGCGGTGTACTCGTCCCATTCGCCGTTGAGAAACAGCACCGGCACGTTGACCTTCTTCGCTGCATTCAAATAGCACTGGCGATCGCTGTGCAACACGTCGTTGATGTGAAAGTGCATCTGCCCGTATTCGTGTTCGGCCAGGCTGCTGACGTGGCGATAGTTGAAGCGCTTGAACAGCGACGGCAGGTGTTTGCCGATGGTGTTGTTGACCAAGTGCCCGACGCGGTCGCCGTCGCGCTGGCCGAGGTAATCGACCCCGCGCTCCAGGTAATCGAGCATGTGCGCGTTGATCACCGGCGAGAACGAGCTGATCACGGCCTTTTCAATGCGCCGCGGCTGGTGGGCCAGGGCAACCAGGGTGGCCGCGCCGCCCCAGGAAAACGACAGCACGTGTTCGGCACCGAAGTGGTCGATCAGCTCCAGCAGAATCTGGCCTTCGACTTCCTTCGTCAGATGTTTCTCGTGACGGTTGTGGATTTTCGACTTGCCAGCGTAGGGCTGGTCGTAGCAAACCACATTGAATTGCGGGTGCAGGTTTTTCACAGTCTGTGCAAACGACGCAGTCGTGGCCATCGAGCCGTTGACCAGAATGATGGTCTTGTCTGCGGCGTCTGCGCGATAGAACTCCGTGTAAACCCGATACTGACCCTGTATATCCAGCACAGCGATTTCTGGCCTCATGTCATAAGACTCCTGGCAAGCAAGCGGGTATGCGCGCAATGAGATTGCACGAGCTTTGTGACAGGTAGGCATACGCCTGGAATTTGCCTGGCCCATGTCGATCCATGACTGCGGTCGACGGGTGTTGTTATTGGCGGGCAGTCTGCCGGCTGAGGCGCAGCCCAAGGGGCTGACGACCGGCAAAAAGTTTCTTGGAAGTATGTGGTGACTCATCGGTCACATTTCGGCCGACGTCCTGATTCAAGCAGTGAGCCGGGGATCGCGCAAGTGCCGTTGGTAAATTGTTCGACAACTTCTGCTGAGCGGTCGCCGGCTTAGAACCAATGAATCTCTTCGGTGCGCAAAGCACGGTACTCGCCCGGTTTTAGCGCGTCATCGAGCCGCAGCGCTCCCATGGATTCGCGGTGCAGGCGCAGCACTTTATTGTTGAAGTGACCGAACATGCGCTTCACCTGATGGTAGCGACCTTCGACGATGCCCAGACGCGCCGCCCTCGGGCCAAGCACTTCGAGCTGCGCCGGTTGCGTGGTCAGGTTTTCGAACGCGAAGTAGATGCCCTCGGCGAAGGTGATCGCATACTCCGGTCCGATGTCCTGTTCGGTTTCGACGTAATAGACCTTCGGCAGTTTGGTCTGCGGCTGGGTCAGGCGGCGCGACCAGGCGCCATCGTTGGTGATCAGCATCAGCCCGGTGGTATTGAAATCCAGGCGACCGGCGATGTGCAGGTCGTCCTTGTCCGGTTCATCGATCAGATCGAGCACGGTCGGGTGTTGCGGATCGCGGGTGGCGCTGACGCAGCCGGGCGGCTTGTGCAGCATGAAGTAGCGCGCCGGTTTGCCGATTTGCAGCACTTCGTCATCGACTTCGACGCGGCTGAACTCCAGCACTTCGCTGTGCGGATCGCTGACGACTTTTCCGTCGATCCGCACGCGCTTTTCCACGAGCAACAGGCGAACCTGCTGACGGTTGTAGCGGGGCAGGTTGCTCAGGAAGCGGTCGACGCGCATGTTCAGGAATCGGTTGAAGGCGGGGCGCGCATCTTACGGGATCGGCCGCGCCGCTGCTTGCAGTTGCGTCTCGACCTGAGCGCAGCGCGGGCAGAGGCAGGATTTGTCGCGCAGCGCCGCCGGCAGCGCTTCGAGCACTGCCGGATCGATGCTCACGCCGTAGCACCAGCACGCGCGGTCGGCGGTGCGCGGGTCGGCCAGGCTGCAGTCGTTGCGAGCGCCACAGGCCGGGCAGAGGTCGGGTTTAACGTCGGAATCAGGCATAAGTCGAGTAAGGCATTTCCACGCAGGTGCGGTTGCGGCCGGTTTTGTTTGGCTCGGTACATCACATGATCGGCCCGCGACGGCAGGCTGTGCAAGGTGTTCGGTGTTGACGATGCACCCTGTTGCCAAGCTGTCCCTGTAGGAGCGAGCCTGCTCGCGATATCGGAATAACATTCACCGAATATGTGACTGATCTCCCGCTATCGCGAGCAGGCTCACTCCTGCAGGGGGGCAGATTCAGGTCAGGGTTTCTAGATACGCGCGCCACCCACCCAAATGGCTGATGTCCAGCGCACCCTCCAGACCATAAGGTTCGCAGATAAACCCGCTCTCCCAACGTCCGTCCGCCAATTGCACCTTGCCCAGTCCAAGCGGCGCCGGAATCCCGGTCAGGAACGAGCCCAATTCGCTGCTCGGCAACTCCCACACTTCCACCGCAATCGCTACGCCGCCATCCTTGACCCGCACCATCCCCGGACGCAGCGGCGGGCCGCCGGCCAATGAATGCAGTTGATAGTCCGGCGAACTGAACGTCGTTTCCAGCAATCTCCCACCCCGCTGCGTCAGTTGCCAGTTCAACGCCAACCCTTGCAGATGTGCGCCACAGACCACGATGCGTGCGCGATCATGGCGCGCTGCGTTCGCCGGCGTCGGCAGGTCGGCATCCTGTTGACGCTGCAGCGCATCGGCGATGCTCAGCAGATATTGATCGGTGAACGCCCGGCCAAACAGCGTCACGCCCCACGGCAAACCGTTGGCCATGAACGCGCTCGGCACGGCGACGGCGGCGTAGTCGAGCAGGTTCATGAAGTTGGTGTAGTAACCCAGTTCGGAATTGCGCAGCACCGGTTCGGCCTGCAGTTCAGCCAGTGTCACCGGGCGGCCGATGGTCGGGGTCAGCACGCATTCGAGGCCGTCGAGGGCCTGATCACACAGGGCTTTCAGGGCTTGCAGCCGATACTGCGCGCGGAAGGTCTGCACGCCGGTCACCGCCGGGGCCTTGGCCAGCACGGCGCGGATCACCGGCAAAACGGCCTCGGGATTCTGTTCCATCAACTCGCCCGCCACGCTGTAGCGCTCGGCGACCCACGGCCCCTCGTAAAGCAGACGCGCGGCTTCAAGGAATGGCGAGAGATCCAGTTCGACTGCTTCACCTCCCAGGGCCTTGAGCCGGTCGATGGCATCGCCGAACAACAGCGGCCCTTCGACGCAGCCGAAAAACTCAAGGTCCTGCGCGCGCGGCACGCCGAAACGAAACGCTCGCGGCGCACCAAACGCCGAGCCGTCATTCCACGATGGATTGCGGCGGCTGTATGCGTCGCGTGGATCGAGTCTGGCGACAAGCGCCAGCAACTGACTGGCCTCACGCGCCGTGGCGGTAAACGTGGTAACGCAATCGAGCGTGCGACAGGCCGGCAGTACACCGGCGGTGGAAATCAGACCTTTGCTCGCCTTCAATCCGACCAGATTGTTCAGCGCCGCCGGCACCCGACCGGAGCCTGCAGTGTCGGTGCCCAAGGCGAAACTCGCCACGCCCAGCGCCACCGCCAGCGACGAACCGGCGCTGGAACCGCCGGACGGATATTCCGTCAGCACACTGTTTGGGCACGCGCCATAAGGCGAGCGGCTGCCGTTGAGTCCCGTGGCAAATTGATCGAGATTGGTCTTGCCCAGCGGAATCGCCCCCAAGGCGATCAACTGCTCGACGATGGTCGCCGAGCGCTCCGGCACATAAGCAAAGTCCGGGCACGCGGCGGTGGTCGGGATGCCCGCCAGATCAATGTTGTCCTTGATCGCAAACGGCACGCCGTACAGCGGCAGGCTGTCGAGGTCGCGACCGTCGAGGCCGGCAAGGTAGGGCTCCAGCTCCGCAACGCTGAGCAGATGAATGAACAGGTGATAATCCGGGTTCAGCGCGGCAGCTTTCTCGCGCAGTTTCGCCAGCAGTTGGCGCGGTGTGGTGTCGCCATTGCGATAGGCCCGGCGCAGAACATCGAGTTGCAGATTCATGAGTTGATCCTTGTCCAATTGGCTTCAGTCGAGTGCTAGCACCACGACCCGTTGTCCGGCGCGTACCGACGAACCGGGCTGCACGCGGATCTCGCGCACCACCCCGGCCATCGGCGCGAGTACCGGGATTTCCATCTTCATCGACTCGAGAATCACCAGCACATCTCCCGCCGCGACGCGGCTGCCGGCTTCGACCAGCACCTGCCAGAGATTGCCGGCGATGTGGCTGTCGACGCTGTGCTCACCGCTGGCCAGCGGCGCATCTTCGCTGGACTCGGCCATAGCTTCTTCGCTGTCGAAATGTGCCTGCCCGCTGGTGATCCAGCGTTCGCGCTCGGCGTTGAAGGCGCCCTGTTGCCGGGCGCGAAAGGCACTGATGCCTGTGGCTTCGCGGCTGAGAAACGCCTGATAGTCGGCAAGGTTGAGCTGGCTGTGTTCGATGTCGAGATCGAAACGCCCCAGCGGAAAATCGCGGCGGATGCGCAGCAATTCGTCGGCGCTGACCGGGTAGAAACGGATCTGGTCGAAGAAGCGCAGCAGCCACGGTTTGCCAGCGAATGCGGCGACTTCGCGGTAGCGATTCCACATCTGCAGCGTGCGCCCGACAAACTGATAACCGCCGGGGCCTTCCATGCCGTACACGCACATGTAAGCGCCGCCGATGCCCACCGAATTCTCGGCGGTCCAGGTGCGTGCCGGGTTGTATTTGGTCGTCACCAGGCGATGGCGCGGATCGAGCGGCGTGGCCACCGGCGCACCGAGGTATACGTCGCCGAGGCCCATCACCAGATAGCTCGCATCGAACACCGTTCGTTGCACTTCGTCGAGATTGGGCAGGTCGTTGATGCGACGGATGAACTCCAGATTGCTCGGGCACCACGGCGCGTCCTTGCGCACGGTGGTCATGTACTTTTCGATGGCCAACTGGCAAGCCGGGTCGTCCCAGGACAGCGGCAAATGAACGATGCGTGACGGCACTTGCAGGTCGTTGGCAGCGCACACCGCGTCCCACTCGCCGGCGATGAGGCCGAGCAGATCGGCCAGCGGCAGTTGCTCGGGCTGGTAGTGGATTTGCAGCGAGCGGATACCGGGGGTGAGGTCGATCACGCCGTGCAGGGATTTTTGTTCCAGGGCTTGCATGAGGGCGTGCGCGCGGAAGCGCAGGACGAGATTGAGCTCAGGCTCGCCGATTTCCAGCAATAGGTGAGTATCCCCGGAGACCCGCGCAACCAGCCGCCGATCCCCCTGACCCAACGCCAAAACCACAGGCGACACCAAACCCTGTGGGAGCGGCGGTGCGACGATTCGACTTGCTCGCGAAAGCGCTGTGTCAGACACATCAATGTCGACTGACACGGCCTCTTCGCGAGCAAGCCCGCTCCCACAGTGGGAATCCCATTTCAAGGCGAGGTTGCGGGCGGTCTTGAGGTCGACGGGAATGAACTGGATTTTATCGCCCGCCTTGAGCTGGCCCAGTTGCCAAAGATCCGCCTCGATCACCGTCACCGGGCAGACAAACCCGCCAAGGCTCGGGCCGTCCGGGCCGAGGATCACCGGCATGTCGCCGGTGAAATCTACCGCGCCGATGGCATACGGATTGTCGTGAATGTTTGACGGATGCAACCCGGCTTCACCACCGTCGGCCCGCACCCATTCCGGCTTCGGCCCGATCAGCCGGACGCCAGTGCGGCTGGAGTTGAAATGCACTTCCCAGCGGGTTTCAAAGAATCTGCTGATGTAGTTTTCGGTGAAATATTCCGGTGCGCCGTGGGGGCCGTAAATCACCCGAATCTGCCGCACCGCCGGCAACGCGGTGATGTGCTGTTCGGTCAACTGCTGACCAGCGCTGCGGTCCCCCAGCGCGGGGATATGCAACACATCCCCGGCGCGTAACGCACGACCACCGTGCCCGCCAAACTGGCCAAGGGTGAACGTGCTTTTGCTGCCCAGATAATCCGGCACCTGCAAACCGCCGCGCAGGCACAGATAACTGCGTGCACCGGCGCCGCTGATGCTGCCCAGATGCAACGTCGCGCCCGCCGGGATCAGCAGGGCGGTATTCATTGGCACGCTTTGCCCCTCAAGCGTCAGGCCAATCGGCGCCCCCGTCACCGCGACCACCGCCTCACAATTGAAGCGCAGCAACGGCCCGCTCATGGTGATTTCCAGCGCCGCCGTACCTTCGGCGTTGCCCAGCAGACGATTGCCCAGACGCAGCGCACGACTGTCCATCGGCCCCGATGGCGGTACACCGACCGCCCAGTAACCGAGGCGCCCGGGATAGTCCTGCACGCTGGTTTGCGTGCCGGCGCTGAGCACTTCAAAGGTGTTGGCGCGATAGACCAGATGCTCCAGACAACGGGTCCACGGCTCACCGCTGGCGAACGGCGTGTCGAGGAGGATCTGTCGCAGGTAATCACGGTTGGTTTCGACGCCGTATAACAGACTGTCGCCCAACGCTTGATCCAACTCGGCACGCGCCTGTTCGCGGGTCGGCGCCCAGGTGATGACTTTGGCAAGCATCGGATCGAAGTACGGCGGGATCTCGCAACCGGCCTCGACCCAGGTATCGATGCGCAGCTCAATGCCATTGGCCGGGGGGAATTGCACGGCCGTCAGCAAGCCAGGGCTCGGCTGGAAATCGCGGCCCGGATCTTCCGCATACAACCGCGCCTGAATCGCATGGCCTTGAGGTTTCAACGGGCGATACAACTCGCTCAGCGGTGGCAAATCTCCCGCCGCCAACTCGACCATCCAGCGCACCAGATCGACACCCCAGACCTGTTCGGTGACACCGTGTTCCACCTGCAAGCGTGTGTTCACTTCAAGAAAATAGAAACGCTGCGCCTCGCTGTCGAAGACAAATTCCACGGTGCCGGCGCTGCGATAGTTCACCGCTTTCGCCAGTTTGATCGCCGCCGCACAGAGCGCTTCGGCCATGCCGTGCGGCAGGTTCGGCGCCGGGGTTTCTTCGAGGACTTTCTGATTGCGCCGCTGCACCGAGCAGTCGCGCACGCCGAGGGCGATGACCTCACCGCGGCCGTCGCCGAACACCTGCACCTCCAGGTGCCGGGCGCGCTGGATGTATTTTTCGATGAACACCCCAGCGTCGCTGAAGTTGTTCTGGCCGAGACGTTTTACCGCTTCGAAGGATTCGCTCAATTCGCTGGCGCTGCGGCACACGCGCATGCCGATGCCGCCACCACCGGCGGTACTTTTCAGCATCACCGGGTAGCCCACCTGTTCGCCGGCGATCAGCGCGGCGTCGAGGCTGTCGAGCAGTTCGGTGCCTTCGAGCATGGGCACGCCGTGCTGTCTGGCCAGCGCACGGGCGGTGTGCTTGAGGCCGAACACGCGCAGTTGTTCCGGCGTCGGGCCAATGAAGGCAATGTCGTGCGCTGCGCAGGCTTCGGCGAACGCGGCGTTTTCCGAAAGAAACCCGTAACCGGGATGAATCGCCGTGGCGCCGCTTTGTTTTGCGATGGCGAGGATCTTGTCGACCGCCAGATAGGTGCCGGCGGCGGCGCCTTCACCGAGGCTGTGCGCTTCATCGGCGTGGAGGATGTGCAGGCTGGCGGCGTCGGCTTCGGAATACACGGCCACGCCTTTGACCTGCAGCGAAGCGAGAGTGCGCAGGATGCGGCAGGCGATGGCGCCACGGTTGGCGATAAGGACTTTTTCGAACATGGCATAACCCCTGAAGGGGAAGCGGGCCGTCCCGCCGTTTTTCGACAGACATCCGGGCCGTCCCGGATGAAAAAAAACACGTGTCTCAAATTCACCACAGCCCCCTGTGGGAGCGGGCTTGCTCGCGAAAGCGGTGTGTCGTTCAGCGGGGATGTAGCTGATCCACCGCATTCGCGAGCAAGCTCGCTCCCACAGGTTGATCAGGGGTGTCTGGGGGATTTCAGGCACTGCCCGGACCGCGCCTGGCACAGGGCAAACAACCAACGGCGCAACCGGCTGATTTTCAGTTCCATACCAGCAGCTCCGCAGGTGTCGGGTTGTAGGCGTTGCACGGGTTGTTCAGTTGCGGGCAGTTGGAAATCAGCACGATGACATCCATCTCCGCGCGCAAGTCGACGTACTTGCCCGGCGCCGAAATCCCGTCCTCGAAGGTCAGCCCGCCGTCCGCCGTGACCGGCACATTCATGAAGAAATTGATGTTCGGCCCGATGTCGCCTTTGCCTAGTCGGCCGTCGTGGGCGCAGGCGCGCAGGTAGTTGTCGCGGCAGCTGTGCATGTAGCGTTTTTCCAGGGCGTAGCGCACGGTGTTGCTCTCTTGTGCGCAGGCGCCGCCGAGGGTGTCGTGGCGGCCGCAGGTGTCGGCGACGATGGTCAGCATCGGCTGGCCGAGGTTGGAATACAGCACGCTGCCGCTGCTCAGGTAGACGCTGTTCTGCCGGCGCAGCGTGCGCTGCACGTCGTAGCGTTCCTTGGGATTGGCGAGGCTGTAGAACAGCGTATCGACGGCCTGATTGCCTTCCAGGTCTAGGATACGCAGGGTCTGGCCGGCTCTGACCTCCATCAGCCAGGGTTCACCGGCCGGGATCGTGGCGCGGTACACCGCGGTGTCGGGTTGTTTTGGCGAAGTGGCGATAGCAATTGACATGGCAGCGATCCTCAGGCGAACAAACGGTCGGTGTTGATAAAGCCGCGCTCATTTTCCGGGCGCGAGGTGCGGCAGTGTTCGGCGACGCTGGCGTCGGCGTTCATCCAGCTCAGTTTCAGTGGTCTGGGCGCGTATTCCGGCGCCGGATCCATCGGGTGTTGCAGCGCGGTGAGCACCACCAGCGTGTCCATCGGCGCGTACAACTCGATGTAGTCGCCGGCCCTGGAGTTGCCCTCGACGAAGTGAAAACGCCCGGCCTCATCGACGTTGACGCGGCTGAACAGATTGAGGGTCATCAACAGATCGGAGAGGCCCAGGCCCCACTTGCCGAGTTCCACCAGCAGGTTGTCGGTGCCGTTGCGGAAGAAGCCGTTACGCAGTTCCTGGTAGCGGCCCTGACCATACTTCTGCGCGACTTCTTCGGCGCAGAGCACACCGCCGAGGCTGTCACTCCAACCGCAGGTGTCAGCGGTGATCGCGGCGAGTACGCGGCCCATGTCCGAGTACAGGCAGTGGCCGCTGGTGAGTTTGGCGGTGTGTTGGCATTTGAGGCTGTCGGGCAGGTTGAGCCGTTCGGTTTTTTCATTGGCGTTGAGCAGGGTCAGGCTGACGTTGGCGCCGCCGCGCAGATCGGTCAGGCGCAGCAATTGGCCGCGCTTCAACACAAAAGAGCGATGGCCGCCGCCGGGCAGCATTTCTTCGGCAAACGGTGGAAACAGTCGGGTCGAATCAGTCATGGGAGCAGTCCTCTCAAGCGGTGCGAAGGGCGCCTGCCAGTGGCAACGGCAGGGCGTCGACAACGGCGCGTTGGGCGCGGCGGTCGCTGTTCAAAGGGATGTCGTAGGTGATGCGCGCGCCATAGGCGCCGGGGGCATGCGGGTCGAGGCGAACCTTGTCGAACACCAGCAGACGGGTGCCGAGGCTGAAGCCTTCGGACAAGTCGTGGGTGACCATGAACACCGTCAGTCGGGTTTCGCGCCACAGCTCCAGCAGCAAGGCGTGCATGTCTTTGCGGATGCCCGGGTCGAGCGCGCCAAACGGTTCGTCGAGCAGCAACACCCGTGGTTTCATGATCAGCGCCTGGGCAATCGCCAGCCGTTGCTGCATGCCGCCGGACAGCTGCGCCGGGTACTTGTCGAGTGCATGGCCGAGGCCGACTTTGTCGAGCAATGCCGCCGCCTGTTCGCGCGCCTCACGTTTGGCGCTGCCGAACAACCGACCGAGCAACGGCGCACGCGGCAGTTCAAGGCCGAGTGCGACGTTGTCGAGCACGCTCAAATGCGGGAACACCGAGTAGCGCTGGAACACCACGCCACGGCTGGCGTCCGGCTCGCTGGCCAGCGCTTGACCGTCGAGCAGGATCTCGCCGCGACTCGCCGTTTCCTGACCGAGCAGCAGCCGAAGGAAGGTCGATTTGCCGCAACCGGACGCGCCGACCAGGGTGCAGAACTCGCCCTCGTTGACGCTCAGGTTCAAGCCTTCCAGCACGACCTGATCGGCGTATTGCTGCCAGACGTTCTTGACCGTGATGAAGCTCATTTCGCCGCCCCTTCATACCAAGGGAATGCACGACGAGTCAGGTATTTCAGGCCCCAATCCATCAGCCAGGCGAGCAGGGTGATCCACACCACGTACGGCAGAATCACGTCCATCGCCAGATAGCGCCGCACCAGAAAAATCCGGTAGCCGAGGCCGTCGGTGGAGGCGATCGCTTCGGCAGCAATCAGGAACAGCCACGCCGAACCGAGCATCAGCCGCAACGAGATCAGTAAACGTGGCAGCAGTTGCGGCAGTACCACGCGCAGCATCAGCGTCCAGGTCGAGGCGCCGAGGGTCTGCGCCTTGATCAGCAGTTCGACGGGGATGTCCCGTGCTCGCTGTTCCAGATCACGCGCGAGGGCCGGGGTGATGCCGATGACGATCAGCATGACTTTCGACAACTCGCCCAGACCGAAGACGATGAACAGAATGGGCAGGATCGCCAGCGGCGGCACCATCGACAGCACCGTCAGCAGTGGTGATAACGGCGCACCGAACAGCGGCAGCGTACCGGCGGCGATGCCCAGGCACAGCCCCGCCAGCGCGGCGATGCCGAGGCCGATGGCCAGACGCCGCAGACTCGACGCGGTGTCCTGCCACAACAGGTAGTCACCGGTGCGGCTGTCGGCATTCAAGGCCAGGCGTTTTACCGCGTCGGTCATCTGCACGGCGCTGGGCAGCAGTTTGTCGTTGGGGTTGTCCGCCAGGCGCTCGGCCGAGCCCAGGAAGTAGGCGAACAGCACCAGGGCGAACGGCAGGATCACCAACAACAGGCGACTCGGGCGATCCGGGTGGCGATTGATCAGGCGCATGGCCAAATCCTCCGTGGCTTACAGCTTGGCGTCGGCGGCCATCTGCACGTAGGTCGGATCGAAACGCAGCTTGAGGTTGCCGGTGTCGCCGCTGGTCACGCCGTTGGCGAAAGCCATGCCGACCGCGCTGGTGTCTTTCGCGCCTTCGCCGAGCAGGCCGTGCTGGAAGGAGAATTCGGCGACCTTGCGCATGGTTTCCGGCAGTTGCTTGCTGGTGGCGAAGCTCAGCGCCTCCTGCGGTGTGGCGAACAGTCTGGTGGTGTCGAGTTGAGCCTGGAATCCGCCCAGATCAGTGCCCGAGGCCTTGGCCATGTGCTCCAGCGCAGCCTTGCTCGCGGCGTTCTTGGCGTTCATCAGTTCGACCACTTCGAACCATGCGCCGGTGAGTGCTTTACCCAGCGCCGGGTTGTCTTTGAGGGTGGCGCTGTTGACCACCATCATGTCCATGATCTCGCCGGGAATCTGGCTGGAATTGAACACTTCGGTCACGCCCGGTCTGGCCTTGATGTCCGAGAGCATCGGGTTCCAGGTGGTCACCGCGTTGACCTGTTCGGTGTTGAAGGCGGCGGAGATATCGGCGTCGGAAGTGTTGACCACTTTCAGGTCTTTCTCGGTCAGGTCGACCGAGTCCAGCGCGCGGGCCAGCAGGTAGTGCGAGACCGACAATTCCACCAGATTGACGTCCATGCCCTTGAGGTCGGCGACTGTCTTGCCGGCGCCCTTGAGGACGATGCCGTCATTGCCGTTGGAGAAATCGCTGACGATCAGCGCAGTGCTGTCGACGCCGCCCGCCGCTGGAATGGTCAGTGCGTCCATGTTGGTCATGGTGCAGCCGTCGAACTGGCCGGCGGTGTACTGGTTGATCGATTCGACGTAGTCGTTGAGCTGCACCACGTCGATCTTGATTCCGTACTTCTTCGCCCATTTGTCGACGATGCCCTGGCTGCCGGCGTATTCCCATGGCATCCAGCCGGCGTAAATCGTCCAGCACACGCTGAAGTGGTCTTTCTGTGCGGCGGGGGATTGCGTGCTGATGAGCGCGGCGAACACCGCGGCGAGCAGGGCGGGCAAACGTAGTCGGGTCATGGTTCGATTCTCCAGTTGATCAAGGGCGGACAGGAAGGCAACGCGGCACCGTGAACGGTGGCTTGTCTCCCGGGCTTTTGTCCCGCCGTGTAACCTCAACTGGAGGTCGCCAACTCTCGGACCAGTCACTCGCGCTTGCGAGCCGGAACCCTAGTCAGCCATTGCAAATTGTGGTGCCGCGAACCTGTGATGACTCCTGCACGGTTTTGCTAAAGCGAGAGGCGTGCCAAGTCGCGTCAGGCGCTCTGGCGCGGGGTTGCCGGTTGCCTCGGCGTGCAGACAGGGACGGTAGGGCGCTTTGTGTTGGTGCGCGGCTGCACCGTCATGCAGCGTGGATGCCGCTGATCTGATGCTTTCGGGGTGTCGGCACTCGGCATGGCTTTGCCAGTCAAAACAGATGTCAGCCGGTCTGTGCCGACTGCTGTCGCGGGTCTTTCAGGAGGCCGCCATGCTTATTCCAAAAACGTTGCGAAGGGTGCTGCTGGGAGCAGTGCTCGGTTTCGGTCTGTCCGGGTGTTATTACTACGCCGGTTCTTACGATGCTTATCCCGCCACTTATTACTATCCCGGCTATTACACGCCTTATTACTACGGTGGTTATTACGGTCCACGCTACTACGGTGGCGCGCGTTATTACCACGGTGGCTACGGGTATCGAGGCGGTTACGGGCGCGGTTATCACGGTGGCGGCTATCACGGTGGTCACCACTGATCAGCTCTAAATGACAGCGTTTTCCAAATGAACAGGATTTCATCAATCACTTGTTTCAACTTGTTGCAGGAACGCACCAGATTCCGAAAACGCTGTCAGATATTTCGTCAGTCACCCAATAAACGACTGATGCCTGCCAGCGTCGCTGGTGTGGCTACCCGCGGTCCAGGAGGCCGCCATGTATCGACGAATTCTTCTACTTGCTGCGATGATGTTTTCCGTTGCCGGTTGCGCTCCTTACTCCTACGCAGACAGTTATTACAGCTCGGAGGTCTACACCTCACCCGCACCGGCTTACTACAACACTGGCGGCACTTACTACAGCGGTGGCAGCACCTATTACTCGGCCCCGCGCTACTATCAGGCGGCCCCACGCTACTACCAACCGGCTCCGCGTTATTACTCGGCGCCACGCTACTACCAGCCAGCACCGCGCTACTACGAGAGCCGCCGCTGGCACGACAATGACCGAGGGCGTTGGGACGGTCACCGCGGTGGAGGCTGGGACCGCGACCGGGGCGGTCGGGATCATCACGGAAACCGCGGTGACCACGGTGGGCGAGGCGGTCGCTGGTAATCCTCCGCAAACAAAAAAGCGGCGCATTGAGCGCCGCTTTTTTTGTGCCTGCGATTTGCTGGCAATCAATAACTCGTGAGATCCGCCAGCGGATGCCGACCTTCCCATACCTTGTGAAAATGCGCTTCGACCACTGCTTCCGGAACATTGTTGATGTCCGGCCAATGCCAGTGCGGTTTCTGATCCTTGTCGATCAACCGCGCCCGCACCCCTTCGCTGAACTCCGGGTGACGGCAGCAGTTTAGGCTCAGCGTATATTCCATCTGAAAAACTTCGGCCAGTGACAAATACCGCGCGCGGACGATCTGTTCCCAGACCAGATGCGCGGTCAGTGGCGAGCCTTCGCTCATGGTCTTCGCCGCGCGGGCGAGCAACGGATCACTGCTGTCGCGTTGCAGGCTGAGGGCTTTCCAGGCGCAAGCCACGTCGCTGACGTCGAGCAGTTCGTCGAGCGACTGCCGCCGTGGCAGCCACTGCGCTTCGGGCATCTGACCGATGGCCTCCTGCTGCAAAGCCTTGAGCAGACTGTTGAGTTGCATGGCGGTCTGTTCCTGCCAGTTCAACTGCAGCAGGCCTTCGATCAGTTCCGGCTGCTGTTCGTCGAGCAGAAAGCGGTCGGCCAGACCCAGATCGATCGCATCGCGAGCGTTCATGTGCGCCCCGGTCAGACCGAGGAACAGCCCGAGCCTGCCCGGCAAGCGCGAAAGAAACCAACTGGCGCCCACGTCCGGATACAAACCGATGGTGATCTCCGGCATCGCCAGCCGGCTGCTCGGCGTGACGATCCGCGTGCTTGCACCCTGCAGCAGGCCCATGCCGCCGCCGAGCACGTAACCGTGGCCCCAGCAGATCAGCGGTTTGGGGTAGGTGTGCAGGCTGTAGTCCAGGCGATATTCGGCGGCGAAAAACTGCGCAGCCAGTGGCGGGACTTCGCCGGGGTGGGCGCGGCAGGCTTCGACCAGACTGCGTACCTCGCCGCCAGCGCAGAACGCCTTGGCGCCGTTGCCGCGCAGCAGCACGCAGACGATTTGCGGATCCTTGGCCCAGGCCTGCAGTTTGTCGCTCAGGGCGTTGATCATCGGCAAGGACAGCGCGTTGAGCGATTTTTCAGCGTCCAGCGTGGCGATTCCGAGGCGGGCGCCATCGGTGCCGGTGAGTTCTTCGAAGTGCAGATTCATCGTGACCTCGATCGGGAATTTGAACGATCAGTATGATCGTTGTGTGGGAAAGTGCCGGATCTGCGTCAGATCAATTGACAAGCATGGGCGGGTTTCCTAGGGTTCGCCCCACTTGTTTTCGCCGGATGTAACCATGACTGCTGACGACCGTATCAAACTCGAACCGAGCTGGAAGGAGGCACTGCGTGCTGAGTTCGACCAGCCTTACATGGCAGAGTTGCGCAATTTCCTGCAGCAGGAGCGGGCGGCCGGCAAGGAGATCTATCCGCCGGGTCCGTTGATTTTCAACGCACTGAATTCGACGCCGCTGGATAAAGTCAAAGTCGTGATTCTTGGTCAGGACCCGTATCACGGCCCCGGTCAGGCTCACGGCTTGTGCTTCTCGGTGCAGCCGGGCGTGCCGGCGCCGCCGTCGCTGGTCAACATCTATAAAGAGTTGAAACGCGACCTGAACATCGACATCCCCAACCACGGCTACCTTCAGAGCTGGGCCGATCAGGGCGTGTTGATGCTCAACACCACCATGACCGTCGAGCGCGCCAACGCCAACGCGCACAAGGACAAGGGCTGGCAGTTTTTCACTGACCGGATCATTGAAGTGGTCAGCGAGCGCCAGCCACATCTGGTGTTCATGCTGTGGGGCGCACATGCGCAGAGTAAGCAGAAGCTGATCGATGCGACCAAACATCTGGTGCTGACATCGGTGCATCCTTCGCCGTTATCGGCTTATCGCGGATTTCTGGGTTGCGGGCATTTCAGCCGGACCAACAAGTTTCTCGAGCAGAATGGTGAGGCGCCGATCGAGTGGCGGTTACCGCCGATCTAAAAAGCATCGCGAGCAGGCTCACTCCTACAGGTACAGCGAACGCATTCCAATGTAGGAGTGAGCCTGCTCGCGATGAAGTCGACTCGGTATCACTCGGGATGACGATTCCAATACCGAAACAACGGCTCCGCCAGAAACAGCACAAACAACAACCGCATCACCTGCATCGCCGTCACCAGCGGTACCGACAGTTGCAGGGTCTCCGCCGTCAGGCTCATTTCGGCAATCCCGCCGGGCATCATGCCCAGCGTCAGTGAGCGCAGATCCAGATGGGTCAGCGCACTCAAACCCAGCGCGGCCAAGGTCGCGATCAACATGGTCAGCGCCGTGCCGATCAATGTCCGCCCCATAAAGGACGGCGCGCGGCGGAAGAACTCCCGGTTGAAGTGACAGCCCAGGCCGCTGCCGATCAACCACTGGCCGATCTGGCTGCCACCGTCCGGCAGGCCGATGTGCAAGTCCCAGGTAATGCTCACCGTGGCACTCACCAGCAACGGCCCGAACAGCCACGGGTTGGGTTGACGCAAGCGCTGCCAGAGCCAGGCGAGCAGGGCGCCTGCAGGAAACAGAAGCGCCAGCCAGCGCCAATCGACGTTGCCAGCGTGAGAAATTGGCGTGCCGTCGCCCAGCAGATACTTGAATGCGGCCGGTACGCACAGCACCACCACCAGCACTCGCAGACTTTGCCCTGCCGCGACATGGCTGAGCAGCGCGCCGTTGCGGGCGCCGAGGTTGACCATCTCCCCGGAGCCACCGGGCATGCTTGAGAAGAACGCTGTGGCGCGATCCTCACCGGTGCGGCGCATCAGCCACACGCCGACGACTGCCGACAGGCTGGTGACCAGCGCACCGAAGAAGATCAAACCGAAATGACTGAGGACCTGCTCCATCACCAGCGGGGTGAAGTGCAGACCGATGCCGATCCCGACAATCCATTGGCCGCATTTGCGGCCGCCGGGGATTTCCCTGAGTTGCCATGGGGTCAGGCAGCGCACCAGGATGATCGCCAGCAACGAGCCGACCATCCACGGTAGCGGCCAGCCGATCTGGCTGGCGATAAAACCGCCCAGCAGACCGACCAGCGGCGTCGCCCACCAGCTTCTGAGGGACGAGCGATCAGACATCGGCGATGGCGCGTTGCGCAGCCGCACGTTTGCGCCAGATGCGGATCAGCGGGAACACCAGCATCAGCGCCGTCAGCACCCAGACACCGAAAGTGATCGGGCTCGACCAGAGGATTTCCAGTGCACCGTTGGAGATCGACAGCGCACGTCGCAGGTTCTGCTCCATCAGACCGCCGAGAATGAAGCCCAGCAGCACTGGCGACAGCGGGAAGTCCAGCTTGCGCAGTATGTAACCGAAGATGCCGATGCCGACCATCAGGAACAGGTCGAAGGTGGTCGCATGCACCGCGTACACGCCGATCCCGGTAATGATCGCGATCACCGGCACCAGCGCCCAGTTCGGCACGGCGAGGATGCGGGTGAAGATGCGGATCATCGGGATGTTGAGGATCACCAGCATGATGTTGGCGATGAACAACGAGGCGATCAGGCCCCAGACGATGTCCGGTTGCTGTTGGAACAGCAGCGGCCCCGGGGTGATGTTGTACAGCGACAGCGCGCCGATCATCACCGCAGTGGTGCCCGAACCGGGTACGCCGAGGGTCAGCATCGGCACCAGTGCGCCACAGGCCGAAGCGCCGATCGCGGTTTCCGGAGCGGCGAGGCCACGGGCGTCACCCTGACCGAATTTGCCGCTGGCGCCGGCCATGCGTTTTTCGGTCATGTAGGCCACGGCGCTGGCGAGCGTCGCACCGGCGCCCGGCAACACGCCCATGATGAACCCCAGCAGGCCGCAACGGATGTTCACCACGAACACCGACGCCGCTTCCTTGAAGTTGAACATCATCCGCCCGGTGGCTTTCACCGCTTCCTGGCCGCGATGGGTTTTTTCCAGCAGCAGAAGGATTTCACTCACCGAGAACAGACCCAGCACCAGCACCACGAACTGGATGCCGTCGGTCAGGTGAATGTTGTCGCCGGTGAAGCGGTACACGCCGCTGTTGGCGTCGATGCCGACGGTCGACAGGAACAGACCGATCAGCGCCGCAATGAAAGTCTTCAGCGGTCGATCGCCGGCCATGCCGCCGAGGCAGACAATCGCGAACACCATCAACACGAAGTATTCCGCCGGTCCGAAGGCGATCGCCCATTTCGCCAGCAGCGGGGCGAATAGCACCATGCCGCAGGTGGCAATGAACGCACCGATGAACGAACTCCACGCCGACAGCGACAGCGCCACCCCGGCCAGACCCTGACGGGCCATTGGATAACCGTCGAGGGTGGTCATCACGGTGGAGGCTTCGCCCGGAATGTTCAGCAGGATCGAACTGATGCGCCCGCCGTATTCGCAGCCCAGGTACACCGCGGCCAGCAGAATCAGCGCCGACTCCGGCGGCAGGCCGAGGGCGAAGGCGATAGGGATCAGCAGGGCCACGCCATTGATCGGGCCCAAGCCCGGCAACAGCCCGACCACGGTGCCGATCAGCGTGCCGGTCAGGGCCGTGACCAGGTTGTACGGGCTCAGCGCGACGCCGAAACCCTGGCCCAAATAACCGAGAGTATCCATATCAGTTCTCCAGAACGTCGAGCAGGCCCAGCGGCAGCGGAACGTCCATCAGGCGGTCGAACAGCAGGTACAGGGCAATGGCCATCAATGTCGTCACCACGATGCTCGGCAACCAGCGACCGCCGTACAGGCGCGCCATCGGAATGCCGATCAGGATGCTGCTGAGAATGAAGCCCAGCGGTTCGAACAGGCCGGCGAAGATCAGCAGCAACAGCACGCAGATGCTGATCTTGGTCAGGGTTTCGCGATCCAGCGGCGGCTCGTCTTCACTGTGTTTGATCGGCGCCGGGCGGAACACCATGTACAGCAGCGCCAGGCCCATCAGGCCGAGCATCAGCAGAGGAAAGGCGCGCGGGCCCACCGGTTCGTAGGAAAAAGCCGCTTGATACGGCCACGCCATCAGCGCCAGTCCGACACAGACCAGCAGCAGCACCGAAGCGAAAATGCGTTGTAAGAGCATGGGAAACTCCTGTGCCGTGAGCTCGACGCGCGAGGCCACGGCCGCTAGACCGAGAGGATCACTGAATCAGGCCGAACTCTTTGGCCAGCACTTTGTAATCCGCCACTTGTTTCTTCACGTAGGCGTCCAGTTCCGGGCCGGTCATGGCGAACGGGAACAGCTCACGCTGATCGCGCAGCTTGGCGAACTCTTCCGAGGTCAGCAGTTTGTCGAAGGCTTCTTTCCACCAGGCGTAGTCTTCGTCGCTGACTTTCGGCCCGAGGTAGAAGCCGCGCACCACGGGCCAGACGATGTCGTAGCCTTGTTCGCGAGCGGTCGGGATGTCTTTCATTTCCGGCTCATCGAGGCGCTTGTCGGCGAACACCGCCAACAGACGCATGTCGCCGCTCTGGATGTGCGGCATGGAGTCGGAAATGTCGGTACTGCCGACCTGAATGTGGCCGCCGAGCAGGGCGGTGGCGATTTCGCCGCCGCCTTCGAGGGCGACGTAACGCAGGTCACGCGGGTTGATCCCGGCAGCCTTGGCGATCAATGCGGTCTGCATCCAGTCCTGGCTGCCGACGGTGCCGCCGGAACCGATCACCACCGAGCTTGGATCTTTCTTCAAGGCTTTGACGAGATCGTCGAGGGTCTTGTAGGGCGAATCGCTTTTCACTGCGATGGCGCCGTAACTGGTGCCGACGGCGGCGAGCCAGCGCACGTTGCTTTCATCGAAACGGCCGAATTTGCCCTGCGCCAGGTTCAGCAGCGACCCGCTGGACCACGCCACCAGCGTACCGGCATCGGCCGGGCGCTGAGCGACCACCGCGTTATACGCTACCGCGCCGACACCGCCGGGCATGTAGGTCACGCGCATCGGTTTGGTCAGCAGTTTTTCGTTGACCAGCGCGCTCTGCGCCAGTTTGCAGGTCAGGTCGAAACCACCGCCGGGGGAGGCCGGGGCAATGCATTCCGGACGTTTCGGTTCGGCCATCAACTGGCCGGCAACCAGCATCACACCAGCGGCCAGAGCAACTTTACGCAATGATAAGTTCATTCAAGTCTCCACTATTTCTTGTTGTAAGGGCTTTTGTAGGAGCTGCCGAAGGCTGCGATCTTTTGATCTTTTGATCCTGGGATCACAACCCCCAACGTTTTCAATCAATTACCAAAGGGCAACGCTATAGCTCACCAGCAACCGCACTTCATCGGCATCGCGAGCCGAGTAGTTGGAACGGTAAGTGGCATTACGCAAACGCACGGCGACATCTTTCAAGGCGCCGCTTTGTACAACGTATTTGATCTCGGTGTTGCGCTCCCACTCTTTGCCTTCTTCGCCGTTCTTGAGCTTGATGTTGTCGCCGCTCAGGTAACGCGTCATGAAACTCAGGCCGGGAATGCCGAGTTTGGCGAAGTCGTAGTCATAACGTGCTTGCCACGAATGCTCTTCGGCGCCGGCAAAGTCGTTGATCTGCACGAAGTTGACCAGGTACGGGTCGCTGCCATCGACATACGGGAAGGCGCTGTCGCCGGACATGTGCTGATAACCGGCGCTCAACTTGTGCCCGCTCAAGGCGTAGCTGACCAGACCGTTGAGCGAGCGGTTGTCGATCTTGCCGCCACGGGCCGCGCCCTGATCGTCACTCACGGCAAAACGCAGGTCGGTGGCGAAGGTGCCGGGGCCCATCGGGCGCGAGGCGAGGAGGCCGAAGAAGTGCTGGTTGTAGACTTCATCGAGTTGCGCAAAGTGGTAGCTGCCGGTGATCTTGTCGGTGAACTTGTAGTCCACGCCGGCAAAGTCGAAATGCTTGCCGGCCACGGTTCCGGCAAAACGGCCGTTCTTGTTGTTGAGGGCAATGTCCTCGAAGTCGGTGCTGTCGCGGTCCTTGGCTTTCTCCAGACGGCCACCGGTGAAGGTCAGGTTCTTGATCTCTTTGGAGGTCAGCAAACCACCCTCAAAGGTCTGCGGCAGGATGCGCCCGTCGTTCGGCTTGAGGATCGGCAGTTCCGGCATCAGGCTGCCGACTTTCAACTCGGTGGCGGAGATTTTCATTTTGCCGGTCAGGCCGACTTTGGAATATTCGTCGGCGGCGCGCCCGTCATCGTGGGTCGGCAACAGCCCGGTGCCGGTGCGATCCGGACTCGAATCCAGCTTCACCCCCAGCATGCCCAGCGCATCGACACCGAAGCCCACGGTACCGTCGGTGTAGCCCGATTGCAGGTTGAGCATGAAACCCTGTGCCCATTCATCACGCTTGCTTTGCTGGGCACTGGTGCCGTCGCGAAAGTCGCGGTTGAAGTACATGTTGCGGGTTTCGAAGGTGGCGGAACTGTCTTTGATGAAGTCGGCGTAGCTCAACGGCGAAAAACCGGCGAGAGCGGCAGCACTGGCGAGGGCGGTGTGGCTGAAGCGCGAAGGGCGAGCGGGCGTAAGAGCCCTGGTCTGCAAGGACGGCATGCGCGGTGTACTCCGTTTTATTGTTCTTATTGGTCGAAAACGCTTCGTGGCGTTTTTCGTAACGCTGTGTGGCAGCAGCGACGGCAGTCGAAACTGTCCGTGGGCCGACTCTAACGGGCTAACCTTTCACTAACCTTTCAACCGGATTTCGCGGTTTTCGGGCTTCACAGCGCCGGTTGCGGCTGTAAACTCCGCGGCAAAGAATGGCGTCGGCCATCGCTGAATGAGGTAGAGATCCATGCGTGTTCTGCTCGTCGAAGACCATCTGCAGCTGGCCGAAAGTGTCGCCCAGGCGCTCAAGAGCACCGGTCTGACCGTTGACGTGTTGCACGATGGCGTGGCGGCCGACCTAGCCCTGAGCAGCGAGGAATACGCAATGGCGATCCTCGATGTCGGCCTGCCGCGCATGGACGGTTTCGAGGTGCTGGCGCGTTTGCGCGCACGCGGCAAAAACCTGCCGGTGCTGATGCTCACCGCGCGCAGCGATGTGAAGGACCGGGTTCACGGCCTGAATCTCGGTGCTGACGATTATCTGGCCAAACCGTTCGAACTGACCGAACTCGAAGCCCGGGTCAAAGCCCTGCTGCGCCGAAGTGTGCTCGGCGGTGAGCGTCAGCAGCGTTGCGGCGTGCTGGCCTACGATCTCGACACCCGGCGTTTCAGTCTCGGCGAAGAACTGCTGACCCTGACCTCCCGCGAGCAAGCAGTACTCGAAGCATTGATCGCCCGCCCGGGACGGGTAATGAGCAAGGAGCAACTGGCGGCCCAGGTGTTCGGCCTCGACGAAGAAGCCAGCCCCGACGCAATCGAAATTTACGTGCATCGCCTGCGCAAGAAACTCGACGGCCAACCGGTGGCGATCGTGACCTTCCGCGGCCTCGGTTACCTGCTGGAAAGCCGCGATGCATAAGCCCAGCAGTCTGCGCTGGCGCTTGCTGTGGAACCTCGCATTGCTGTTGGTGGTGTTGATGCTCGCCAGTGGTTTGAGCGCCTACTGGAACGGGCGCGAAGCCGCCGACACCGCTTACGACCGCACGTTATTGGCCTCGGCGCGGACCATCGCCGCCGGCCTGTCCCAGCGCGACGGCACACTCAGCGCCGACGTGCCTTATGTGGCGCTCGACACTTTTGCCTACGACAGCGCCGGGCGGATTTATTACCAGGTCAACGACATCCACCGAAAGCTGATTTCCGGTTATGAAAACCTGCCCGGCCCGCCGCCCGGCACGCCACGCACCGACGATTATCCGGCGTTGGCGCGCTTCTACAACGCGACCTATCGCGGGCAGAACGTGCGCGTGGTCAGCCTGCTCAAAGCGGTCACCGAACCGAACATGAATGGCATGGCGGAAATCCGTGTCGCTGAAACCGACGAAGCGCGGGTGGCCATGGCCCGCAGTCTGGCGGCCGACACCCTGTTGCGTCTGGGCATGCTGGCCGTCGGCGCGCTGTTGCTGGTGTGGTTTGCGGTGAGTGCTGCGTTGCGTCCGCTGGAGCGCTTGCGCACGGCGGTCGAGGAGCGCCAGCCGGATGATTTGCGGCCGCTGCCGCTGGTCGAAGTGCAGCGCGAACTGTGGCCGCTGGTGCGTGCGCTCAACCATTTCACTGAACGCCTGCGCGGACAGTTCGAGCGTCAGGCGCAGTTCATCGCCGATGCTGCGCACGAGCTGCGTACCCCGTTGGCGGCGTTGAAGGCACGACTGGAACTGGGGCTGCGTTCCAGCGAGGCGGAAACCTGGCGCACCACCCTGGAGTCATCGGCGCAGAGCACTGACCGTCTGACGCATCTGGCCAATCAGTTGCTGTCGCTGGCGCGGGTGGAAAACGGTGCCCGGGCGATTGCCGAGGGCGGCGCGCAACTGCTCGATCTGAGTCAGCTGGCCCGTGAGCTGGGCATGGCCATGGCGCCATTGGCCCATGCGCGCGGGGTCGCGTTGGCGCTGGAAGCGGATGAGCCGGTGTGGCTGCGCGGTGAGCCAACGTTGCTCAATGAACTGCTGAGCAATCTGGTGGACAACGCCTTGGCACACACACCGCCGGGCGGCAACGTGATTCTGCGGGTGACAGCGCCGGCAGTACTTGAGGTCGAGGATGATGGCCCGGGGATTCCGCTGGAGGAGCGTGACCGGGTATTCGAGCGCTTCTATCGGCGCAATCAGCAGGTCGCGGGCTCAGGGTTGGGATTGGCAATTGTCGGAGAAATCTGCCGGGCGCATCTGGCGCAGATCACGCTGCATGATGGTGAGCAGGCCGGTTTGAAGGTTCGGGTGAGTTTTATCGCCGGGTAAATGTGGTGTTGTTGCGGGCCTCTTCGCGAGCAAGCCCGCTCCCACACGGGATTTGTGTACGACGCAGATCCAATGTGGGAGCGGGCTTGCTCGCGAAGGCCTCGCCTCGGTCGCGGATCAGTAAAGCATCGACCGCGACTCTGCCAGGTCCGCGCAAAGGGCTTCGTTCTGCGGATCGATCCCGAGTTTGCGGAAGGCCGGAACGCTGAGCGGATCGATCCGTGCAAAGGGGTGACCGCTGTCCTTGTGGCAATACAGGCTCGCCACTTGCACCAGATCGACGTAATCGATCTTCAGCGAATCGCGCTTGAAGTCCTGATACAGCCCCGGCAACGCCACCAGTTGCTCGGGAAATTCCCAGACCCGCAACAGCTTGTCGCCCAGCAGCGGGTGAATGTGGTCGATCACGTGATTGAGGCTGACCGGGTCTGACAGCAGTTCGTAGTGATCTTCGGCATAGGTCAGGATCGGCAGCACACCGATTTGATGCACCAGTCCGCCAAGTGCGGCCTGATCAGGCTTGAGCTGGGTGTAGCGGCGGCACAGTGCGTAGCTGACGCCGGCGATCTCCAGACTCCTGCGCCAGACTTCGCGCATCTTCTGTTCAACCACCTCGGAGCGGGCGTGGAAGATCTGCTCCATCACCAGACCGATCGCCAGGTTGCTGCTGTAGTTCACGCCCAGCCGGGTGATGGCGGTGTGCAGGTCGGTGACTTCCTGGGTAGCGCGCAATAACGGGCTGTTGACCACTTTGATCAGGCGCGCCGATAGCGCCGTATCCCGACCGATGACTTTACTCAGGGTGCTGACGCTGATTTCCGGGTCTTCGGCGGCCTTGCGAATTTGCAGGGCCACTTCCGGTAACGTTGGCAGAACCAGGTCATCGTTATCGATGGCCTCAACCAAATCCTGTTGGACTTTATCCGCCAGCTCGCTCATGTAGATTCTCTAGGGTGTTGCAACAAGGCTGCGATCAGCGCTGGATTTCGCGGTCGCGATCCAGTTCGTAGGGCAAGTCGAGCAAATGCAGGGCCGGCCCTTCGAGGGTGCCCAGGTGCAAATCACCCGCTTCGGCAGCTTCGGCCTGCAACACCGCCAGCAGTTCAATTTTTTCTTCGCCGCGTGCAGCAATAACCACTTCTCCGATGGCGCTGGCATGACTTGGGGCGAACAGCGGGGTGCCTGGCTCCGGCAGTTCAGCCGCGTCCAGTTGCACGCGATACAGGCGCCGCTTGAGTTTGCCCAGGTATTGCATGCGCGCGACAATTTCCTGGCCGGTGTAGCAGCCTTTCTTGAAGCTCACGCCGCCGACTGCTTGCAGGTTGAGCATCTGCGGGATGAACAGCTCGCGAGTGGTCGGCATGACCTGACCGATCCCGGCGCGGATCTGCCCCAGCAGCCATTGGTTCAGTTCACCTTCAGGCAGAGCAGCGGCCAGTTTGGCCTTCAGGGCGTCGGCCTGATCGGCCGGTGCCCAGAGTTCGGCGCGATCAGGCGAGACGCGAATCGCAATCAGTGGGTCGTGGCGCACCACGCTGTCGGTGTCTGCCGGCAAGTCCAGACCGAGGCTGGTCAGGGCGGCGTCGCCGTGTTCCAGACCAAAGCGCACCCAGGCAGCGCTTTCGTCGGTCAGTTTCGATTTGGAAAAAACCGCGTACTTCTTCAGGTCCGCCAACTGTGGCTCGAGCAACTCGCTGGCCATCGCCAGCAGCACGCCGTCACCTTCGAGCAGAATGCGGAAGCTCGACTGCATCCGGCCTTTTTGCGTGCAGCGCGCGCCGAGGCTGGCCTTGGTGTCACTGAGATAATTGATATTGCAGGTCAATTGGCCTTGCAGGAATTTGCCGGCATCCACGCCGCGAACCGCGAGTACGCCTTCATGAGACAGGGTGCAGAAAAAAGCAGAATCGGCCATGGGTCATCGCAGGGTAAAAAAGTCTGGGGGACATCATAAGGGCGCGTAGTTGAAATGGGTAGTTGATAAAGGATCGGTGATGCCCGACCAAAGCCGACTGTGCGACCCGCGCCGGGGCTGTATACTGCGCGCCTATTTGAGGAGGGCTCCATGGTCGAACAAGTTGAACTCAATCGCCTGTTTTGGCACAGCCGCCGTGGCATGCTGGAACTTGACGTGCTGCTGGTGCCGTTCGTGCAGGAGGTTTATGCGACGTTGAACCAGGTCGATCGCGATCTGTATGTGCGTCTGCTGACCTGTGAGGATCAGGACATGTTCGGCTGGTTCATGGAGCGCAGCGAATCCGAAGACCCTGAGCTGCAGCGCATGGTCCGGATGATTCTGGATCGTGTTCAGCCCAAGTAATACGTTCGAATGCCGCTGGCATGCCTCACGGCAGTTGCTGGCGGCGTATCTGTTGGCCCAGGCGTTCGCTCTGGGTGCCTTGTTTGTGCTTTCGATTCCGCTCTGGGCCAGCCTGCTCGGCGCTTTTGTCTGCCTGGCGCATGCGTTGCGGGTGCTGCCACGGCAAGTGCTGTTGACGCATCCCGAGGCATTTTGCGGTTTGCGGCGCGATGCCGATGGCTGGCAGCTGTGGAATCAGGCAAATGGCTGGCAAGCGGCGCAACTGCGCCCCGACAGCCTGGCGTTGCCACTGATCGTGGTGCTGCGGTTTCGTTTGCGCGGCGAGTGGCGCGTCCGATCGATCTGCGTACCCCGCGACGCGCAGGCGGCGGATGTGCACCGCCGCCTGCGGGTGCGGCTCAAGTTCAGCCGGCGTAGGTGGGTGGCACCAGAATAGTGTCGAGTGCTTCGGGCAGCAGGTCCGGGTAGTCGAGCGTGTAATGCAGGCCGCGGCTCTCCTTGCGTTCCATGGCTGACTGGATCATCAATTCGGCGACCTGCGCCAGGTTGCGCAATTCGATCAGGTCGCGGCTGACTTTATAGTTGCTGTAGAACTCGTCGATCTCGTCCAGCAACAGGCGCACCCGGTGCTGCGCCCGTTGCAGACGCTTGTTGGTGCGCACGATGCCCACGTAGTCCCACATGAAGCGCCGCAGTTCATCCCAGTTGTGCGCGATGATCACGTCTTCGTCGGAGTCGGTCACCTGGCTGGCGTCCCATTCGGGCAGGGCGCTTGGGGCGGTGATGTCATCCAGTTGCGCGAGAATGTCTGCCGCCGCCGACCGGGCGTAGACGAAGCATTCGAGCAGTGAGTTGCTGGCCATGCGGTTGGCGCCGTGCAAGCCGGTGAAGCTGGTTTCACCAATCGCGTACAAGCCCGGGACATCGGTGCGACCGTGCTGGTCGACCATTACCCCACCACAGGTGTAGTGCGCCGCGGGTACGACCGGGATCGGCTGTCTGGTGATGTCGATGCCAAAGCCCAGGCAGCGCTCATAGACCGTCGGGAAATGGCTTTTGATGAAGGCTTCGGGCTTGTGGCTGATGTCGAGATAGACGCAGTCGACGCCCAGGCGCTTCATTTCATGGTCGATTGCCCGGGCGACGATATCGCGCGGCGCCAGCTCGGCACGTGGGTCGAAACGCGGCATGAAACGTTCGCCGTTCGGCAGCTTCAGATGTGCACCTTCGCCGCGCAGGGCCTCGGTGATCAGAAAACTCTTGGCTTGCGGGTGATACAGGCAGGTGGGATGAAACTGGTTGAATTCCAGATTCGCCACCCGGCATCCAGAGCGCCAGGCCATGGCGATGCCGTCACCGCAGGCACCGTCCGGGTTACTGGTATAAAGGTAGACCTTGGCCGCGCCGCCCGACGCGAGGATCACGAAGCGCGCGCCGTAGGTGTCGACTTCGCCGGTTGCACGATTCAGCACATAGGCGCCAAGGCAGCGTTCGCCATCCATGCCCAGGCGCCGTTCGGTGATCAGATCAACGGCAACCCGTTGCTCCAGCAGCTCGATGTTGCTGCGCTGTCTGGCTTGGGCGAGCAGGGTGGTGAAAATTGCCGCGCCGGTAGCATCGGCGGCGTGAATGATCCGCCGATGGCTGTGTCCGCCTTCGCGGGTCAGGTGAAATTCGAAACCGCCGTCTTCAGTCCCGGATTGCTCATCGCGGGTGAAGGGCACACCTTGATCGATCAGCCACTGGATGGCTTCGCGACTGTGCTCGACCGTGAAACGCACCGCGTCTTCATGGCACAGGCCACCGCCGGCGTTCAGCGTGTCGTCGACGTGGGATTCGACAGTATCGGTGTCGTCCAGCACGGCAGCGACGCCGCCCTGGGCCCAATAGGTCGAGCCGTTGGCGAGATCGCCCTTGCTCAATACTGCAATGCGGAGATGACCCGGCAAGGTCAACGCAAGACTCAAACCGGCAGCGCCGCTGCCAATGACCAGAACATCGTGTTGAAACTGTTGGCTCATTTCAGGATTCCGCTCAAAGCGACCCGGATCGGGGTTGGCGCAAGACAGCTGGTTCGGCGAGTCAAGACAGCCACACAGCCCACTAGTATATAGAGGGGGGGAGCGGCACAATAGCCAGGCGTGTATGGCATTGTGAAACTACTGTGACGACAAATGCTTGACGTTTCGTCGGAGGTTTTTTTCCGTCGTTTCGGGAAAAGGCCACTGTATCGAGGATGAAACAGGCTTTTTCAGCGCAGGGTCGCTTAATGTCATGTCGGGCTGGCTGCAAATAATTGGAACTTTTGCCAGAGAGCCAAGATCAATAGTCAGTTGCCAGAAACACGGGACCGTGTCGGCTTCAATGCAGGACCTGCTACTGGGTTTTTGCCGGCGAACCGATGACAAGATTATTCGCGCAGCCGGTTTATCCCGCGCTGCGTTTTTCGTGCGTGCCAAATCAGAGCCCGCAGGAAACTTGCCTGAAGGGGGAGAACTTTTGCGAAAAGCCCGAGTCTATGTTTGCAAGACTGGTCGTTTAGTTATGCAAGCCTCCTCCATGCTTATCGAGGAGTGTTCATGCTAACCCAGGAAGAGGATCAGCAGCTGGTCGAGCGCGTTCAGCGTGGCGACAAGCGAGCTTTCGATCTGCTGGTGCTGAAATATCAGCACAAAATTCTCGGGTTGATCGTGCGTTTCGTGCACGACACCCATGAAGCCCAGGATGTGGCTCAGGAAGCCTTTATCAAGGCGTACCGAGCGCTAGGAAATTTTCGCGGAGACAGCGCGTTTTATACGTGGCTTTACCGCATTGCCATCAACACGGCAAAAAACTATCTGGTTTCACGCGGCCGCCGGCCGCCGGATAGCGATGTAAGTTCTGAAGACGCAGAGTTCTACGATGGCGATCACGGCCTCAAGGATCTCGAATCACCGGAACGCGCATTGCTGCGGGATGAGATCGAAGGCACCGTCCATCGAACCATTCAGCAACTGCCAGAGGATTTGCGTACAGCGTTAACTTTACGTGAATTCGATGGTCTGAGTTACGAAGACATTGCGAGCGTCATGCAATGTCCGGTGGGTACCGTGCGCTCCCGGATTTTCCGCGCTCGGGAGGCCATCGATAAAGCCCTGCAGCCGTTGTTGCAGGAAAACTGAGACAGCGGCGACAGCCAAGAGAGGAACGCCATGAGTCGTGAAGCCCTGCAGGAATCGCTGTCCGCAGTGATGGATAACGAAGCGGACGAACTGGAATTGCGTCGAGTGATCAATGCACTCGATGATGTTGAAACCCGTGAGACCTGGGCTCGTTATCAGATCGCTCGGGCAGCCATGCACAAGGATCTGCTGCTTCCGCGTCTGGATATTGCTGCGGCAGTCTCTGCTGCACTGGAAGACGAAACAGCTCCGGCCAAAGTATCCCGTGGCCCATGGCGTAATCTCGGTCGTCTGGCCGTTGCTGCTTCGGTAACTGTTGCTGTACTGGCCGGTGTTCGCCTGTACAACCAGGACGAAATTGCGGGTGTCGAGCTGGCTCAGCAGTCCAACCAGCCATCGCTGGTCGCACCGCAGGTCAAAGGCCCGGCAGTACTGGCTGGTTACAAGGAAAGCTCGGAAACCACTGGCCCTATGGTTAATGGTGTTCTGCAGGGGCAACCAGGCTGGCATGATCAGCGTTTGCCAGGCTACCTGCGCCAGCATGCCCAGCAGGCTGCGCTGAAAGGTACTGAAAGTGCGCTGCCTTATGCACGTGCGGCAAGCATGGAAAACCGTTAAGGAGGATCATGCGCGCCATCCCTCTACTTTCGCTTCTGCTTAGCGGCTGGTTTGTTGTTCCAGCCCATGCTGATGAGGCTCAGGACTGGTTGACCCGCCTGGGCCAGGCTGAGCAGCAGCAAAGCTTCCACGGCACCTTCGTTTACGAGCGCAACGGTAGTTTTTCTACCCACAATATCTGGCATCGTGTCCAGAACGGTCAGGTCCGCGAGCGGTTGGTTCAGCTCGACGGTTCTGCACAGGAAGTCGTGCGCATTGATGGGCATACCCAATGCGTCAGCGGCACCCTGATTGCGGGGTTGGGAGATTCTCCCAACTCGGCCGCTCGTGCGCTTGATCCCCAAAAGCTGAAGAACTGGTATGACCTTGCTGTCATCGGCAAGTCGCGCGTGGCCGGGCGAGATGCGGTGATCGTAGCGCTGACGCCACGGGACCAGCATCGCTACGGTTTCGAGTTGCATCTGGACAAGCAGACCGGACTGCCACTCAAGTCGCTGTTGCTCAATGACAAGGGGCAGTTGCTTGAACGCTTTCAGTTCACCAGCCTTGATACCGCAGAAGTCCCTTCCGACAAAGACCTGCAAGCCGGTGCCGAGTGCAAGGCCATCAAGCTCGACAGTGACAAGGCTTCAGCAATCAAGACCGCTCAGCTCTGGCATTCCGACTGGCTGCCGCCAGGCTTTGAACTGACCAGCAGCACTTCGCACAAAGACCCGGAAACCAAAGCTCAGGTCAACAGCCTGATGTATGACGACGGGCTGGCACGTTTTTCGGTGTTTCTGGAACCACTTAACGGTGCAACAGTCACCGATACTCGTACACAGTTGGGTCCGACTGTTGCCGTGTCCCGCCGCCTGACGACGCCTGAGGGCGAGATGATGGTGACGGTTGTCGGCGAAATTCCCATCGGCACCGCTGAACGAATTGCTTTGTCGATGCGCAACGATGGCGCTGCAACCAGCAAGCAGTGAGCTGATTTCAGTCATTTCCACCCCTTCGTCGAGACGTAGATGAAATGTTTGCTCAGCATTTTCATTTGCAAATCACCCGAATTTTTTTTATAGGTCAGAGCCTCACGGCTCTGGCCTTGTCTGTTGTTCCCGGATCAAAAATGCCGGCACGCGGTTCCCGGTGTTCCTTGCTCCATATCGCTTAACCCTGCTCGTCGTAACGGGAGCTGTATGTCGATACTTAGCTTGAAGTCTTATCTCTCCATTTTCGCCACCGTGCTGGTGTTGGGACAGGCTGTTCCTGCTGCCCAAGCCGCTGATCTGCCGGATTTCACTCAACTGGTCGAACAGGCTTCGCCGGCGGTGGTGAACATCAGTACCACGCAGAAACTGCCGGATCGCAAAGTGAACCAGCAGATGCCTGACCTGGAAGGCTTGCCGCCGATGCTGCGCGAGTTCTTCGAGCGCGGCATGCCGCCGCAACAGCGTTCACCCCGTGGCGATCGCCAGCGTGAAGCGCAATCGCTCGGTTCTGGTTTCATAATTTCTTCGGATGGTTACATCCTGACCAACAACCATGTGATTGCCGACGCTGACGAAATCCTCGTGCGTCTGGCTGATCGCAGCGAAATGAAAGCCAAGCTGATCGGCACCGATCCACGTTCCGACGTGGCCCTGCTGAAAATCGATGGCAAGGATCTGCCGGTGCTCAAGCTCGGCAAATCCCAGGACCTGAAGGCCGGTCAGTGGGTCGTGGCGATCGGTTCGCCGTTCGGCTTTGACCACACCGTGACCCAAGGCATCGTCAGCGCCGTCGGCCGGAGCTTGCCGAACGAAAACTACGTGCCGTTCATCCAGACTGACGTGCCGATCAACCCGGGCAACTCCGGTGGCCCGCTGTTCAACCTGAACGGTGAAGTGGTCGGCATCAACTCGCAGATCTACACCCGTTCCGGTGGCTTCATGGGCGTGTCGTTCGCCATCCCGATCGATGTGGCGATGGACGTCTCCAATCAGCTGAAAAGCGGTGGCAAGGTCAGCCGCGGCTGGTTGGGCGTGGTCATCCAGGAAGTGAACAAGGATCTGGCCGAGTCGTTCGGTCTGGATAAGCCGGCCGGTGCACTGGTAGCGCAGATTCAGGATGACGGTCCGGCAGCCAAGGGCGGCCTGCAAGTGGGCGACGTGATTCTGAGCATGAACGGTCAGCCGATCGTCATGTCCGCCGACTTGCCGCATCTGGTAGGCGCGTTGAAGGCGGGCGCCAAGGCCAACCTCGAAGTGATTCGTGACGGCAAGCGCAAGAATGTCGAGCTGACAGTCGGCGCGATTCCGGATGAGGACAAAGAGCTCGCAGCGCTGCCGAAGTCAGGTGCGGAAAGCAGCAGCAACCGCCTCGGTGTGTCCGTTGTCGAGCTGACCGCTGAACAGAAGAAAACCTACGACCTCAAGGGCGGTGTGGTGATCAAGGAAGTTCAGGACGGTCCTGCAGCCTTGATCGGTCTGCAGCCAGGTGATGTCATCACTCACCTGAACAATCAGGCGATTGGCTCCACCAAGGAGTTCGCCGACATTGCCAAGGCGCTGCCAAAGAACCGTTCGGTGTCGATGCGCGTTCTGCGTCAAGGCCGAGCCAGCTTCATCACCTTCAAACTGGCTGAATAATCCGCTTGCGGTGAAATAAAAAACCGCCTCGAAAGAGGCGGTTTTTTTGTGCCTGGAACATTTGTCTTGCCGAGAAAAAACTCAGCCCATCATGTCCTTGATCATGCGCTCCTGTTCCATCAGCTCGCGCTGACGGGCATCGATGCGCGAGGACAGCGGGAAGTTGCTGCCGGCTTTGCGCTTGGCAAAATCGAGCTGCTGGATCGCTTGGCGGTAATCGCCCACCAGCGCGAAGTATTCGGCACGGGCTTGATGCAGACCAATGATGTTGCCGGACAGGCCGCGAGTTTCGGCGACCTGATACCACACGTCCGGATCGTCCGGGCGGGATTTGAGCAAGCTGTCGAGGGCTTTCTCGGCGTCGGCGGTGCGATTCTGTTTCAGCAGCAGATCGACACGCACCTGATTCAGCGGGTAGTTGCCCGGATACTGCGTGAGCATCCGGTCGACCCGCGTTTGCGCGTCCGGCAGTCGGTTGTTGGTGATGTCCAGATCGATCTGCGCGAGATTGTAGATGATCTCGTTGGGCGACTTGGCCAGCAGTTGCTTGAGATTTTCGCGCGCGTCATTGAGCTGACCGCCCTTGATCTGCGCAATCGCCAAGCCGTAGCGAGCCACGTCGTTTTTCGGGTTTTCGTCCAATTGTGCACGGAATCGCTTGGCGCCCAGCCCCGGGGTTTCTTCATAGATCAGTTGTACGCGGGCGCGGATCAGTTGATAGCGCATGCTGTCTTCAATGCCACCGGGCGGTGCCTGTTCGGCGCGGTTGCGGGTGTCGGCGATACGCGATTCGGTGACCGGGTGAGTCAGGAGGAATTCTGGCGGTTTGGCATCGAAGCGGTACTGACGCATCAGGCGTTCGAACATGGTCGGCATCGAGCGCGGGTCGTAGCCGGCCTTTTCCAGGTTAAGGATGCCGATACGGTCGGCTTCCTGTTCGTTCTGGCGCGAGAAGGTGCGTTGCGACTGGATCGCTGCCGCCTGCGTACCGGCGATAGTCGCGATCCCGGCATCACCGCCACCGGCGGCGGCAATCACGATACCCGCCAGCAGCGCAGCCATCATGGGTACCTGCATCCGCTGCGAGGCTTCAACGCCGCGAGCAAAATGGCGTTGTGACAAGTGCGCCAGTTCGTGCGCCAGCACCGAGGCATATTCGCCTTCGGTCTGGGCATTGAGGAACAGCCCGCCGTTGACCCCGACTACGCCACCCGGCGCGGCGAAGGCGTTGAGTTGCGGGCTGTTGATCAGGATGAATTCCAGGCGCCGGTCAGTGACCTGACTGGTTTCCACCAGTTTGTAGACGCTGGATTCGACGTAATCCTTGAGCTGCGGATCGTTGAGCTGCGCAACCTGGCTACGCAGCATGGCCAGCCAGGCACGGCCGAGCTGATATTCCTGCTGTGGCGAGACAATGGCAGAACTGGCGTCGCCGAGTGACGGCAGATCGTCGGCGAAGCCCGGTGAGGCGAGCAGGCAAGCGAGCGTCAGCAGGGTAGGGCGCAGAAATGTCATGCACAAAGCCTTCGAAGACAAAGAGCTTACTGTAGCCGGACACCGGCCTTGCGACCAGATATTCTAGGCAGCCCAACCAGTTGAACCGGAGTGACGCAATGACCGACGCTGTAGCCCATGATTGTGAACTGGACGCCAGTGGCCTGAATTGCCCGTTGCCGTTGCTCAAAGCGAAAATGGAACTCAACAAGCTGCCCAGCGGCGCCGTGCTTAAGGTGATTGCCACGGACGCGGGCTCGCAGCGCGACTTCCGCACCTTCGCCCGGTTGGCCGGTCATACGCTGCTGCGCGAAGAAGACGAAGCAGGCGTCTACCGTTACTGGTTGAAAAAAGCCTGAAACCTTCCGCGTAAAAGACCTAAGGAATATTAATGTTCAAAGTGTTGCGCGACTGGATTCAGCGTTACTTCTCCGATGAAGAGGCGGTGGTGCTGGCGGTGCTGCTGTTTCTCGCCTTCACCGCGGTGCTCACCCTCGGCGGCATGCTCGCGCCAGTATTGGCCGGGATGGTGCTGGCGTATCTGATGCAAGGCCTGGTGGTTGCGCTCGAGCGTATGCGTGTGCCGGGCGCGGCGGCGGTGGGGCTGGTGTTTGCGCTGTTCATGGGTGTGTTGCTGGTGTTCATCGTGGTGGTCGTGCCCTTGCTCTGGCATCAATTGATAACGCTGTTCAACGAACTGCCGGGGATGCTCGTCAAATGGCAGTCGCTGCTGCTGTTGCTGCCTGAGCGTTATCCGCACCTGGTTTCTGACGAGCAGGTGCTGCAGGCGATCGAAGTGGCACGTGGCGAGATCGGCAAGTTCGGGCAGTGGGCGCTGACCTTTTCGCTGTCGAGTCTGCCGTTGCTGGTCAACATCATGATCTATCTGGTGCTGGTGCCGATCCTGGTGTTCTTCTTCCTCAAGGATCGGGCCATGATCGGCGAGTGGGTACGCGGTTACCTGCCCCGTGAGCGGGCGCTGATCACTCGGGTCGCGCAGGAGATGAACCGGCAGATCGCCAACTACATTCGCGGCAAAGTCATCGAGATCGTGATCTGTGGCGGTGTGACCTACATCGCCTTCGTCGCCCTCGGCCTCAACTATGCGGCGCTGTTGGCGTTGCTGGTCGGGGTGTCGGTGGTGGTGCCCTACGTTGGCGCGGTGGTGGTGACGGTGCCGGTGCTGCTGATTGCGCTGTTCCAGTGGGGCTGGAGCGATCAGTTCATCTATCTGATGGCAGTCTACGGGATCATTCAGACGCTGGACGGCAACGTGCTGGTACCGTTGCTGTTTTCCGAAGCGGTCAACCTGCACCCGGTGGCAATCATCTGCGCGGTGCTGTTGTTTGGCGGGTTGTGGGGTTTCTGGGGAGTGTTCTTTGCGATCCCGCTGGCGACGCTGTTCAAGGCCGTGCTGGATGCGTGGCCGCGTAAGGAGCCGGTTGTCGCGCCGTTACTATAAAAGCAAAAAGATCGCAGCCTGCGGCAGCTCCTATATTGGAATGCGTTTCCAGTAGGAGCTGCCGAAGGCTGCGATCTTTTGATTTTCAGGCTTTGTTCAGCGCTTCAGCCGCAGCCAAAACCGCATCCACATGTCCCGGCACCTTCACGCCGCGCCATTCCTGACGCAGTACACCGTTCTTGTCGATCAGGAACGTGCTGCGATCAACGCCCAGGTATTCCTTGCCGTAGAGTTTTTTCAGCTTGATCACGTCGAACAGCTGGCAGACGGCTTCGTCCTTGTCGCTGATCAGCTCGAACGGAAATTCCTGCTTGCACTTGAAGTTCTCATGGGACTTCAGGCTATCGCGGGAAATGCCAAAGATTTCCGTGTTGGCAGCCTGAAAAGCCGGGTATTGATCACGAAAGCCCTGGCCTTCGGTGGTGCAACCCGGAGTGCTGTCCTTCGGGTAGAAGTAGATCACCACTTGCTTGCCCTTCAAGGCAGACAGACTGACAGTCTGCCCGCTGGTGGCAGGTGCTTCGAAATCCGCAACCGGTTGGTCGATGACAACGGCCATGAAAGCTTCCTTACATTGGGTTTTGTGGGCGCCAAGGCTCGATCAGTGCATCCAGATTCATCGCATCGGCGAAATCCAGGAACTGATCGCGCAGCCAGCTGATCTGGGTGCCGGCCGGCAGCGTCACGGTGAACGTGGCGTTGAGCATGGTGCCGCCGGTCTGCGGGGCCTGATAGGTGTCGCAGGTCAGGTTTTCCAGCTCGACATTGTGGTCCATGAAGAACTGGCACAGCTCATTGATGATGTCCGGGCGATACGCCGAGCTGACATAAGCTACGTATGGCAACGCCTGCGGGCGGTTTTCCAGCGCGGCGCTGCGCACCACGTTGACGGTGAAGGCGTGGCGCTTGGCCAGAAGCGGCAGGCTGCCTTCGAGGCGGGCCAGGGCGTCCCAGCTGCCGGAGATTTCCAGCACCAGGGCGCTGCACTCGCCGTGGCGGGTCAGGCGGGAGGTGACGACGGCGCAGCGATTTTCATGGCTGGCGCGGCACAGGACGTTAGTCAGCTCCATGGGGTTGGCGCCAAGGGCACTGATGACAAGGAATTGTTCGCGAACTGTGGGGGTGGACATGCAGCATTCCTAAAGCGATGAGCGGTCGGTAGCTCGATGGACGTTGGTCGTCGGGACCTGCGCGTGCCGATTCGGAAAGCCCCGGGCCACGGCGCGCAATTCGCTCCAGTAATAATGAAGCGTGCAGCGGCGACACTGGAACGGGACCTGGGAGACCGACAAGGGAGGCTGGAACCCGGCGTACAAGCGGATCTGTACCGATCAAAGTCTGAAGGGTAGCGAAAACCGACGCCAAGGGGAATGGCGGCGCAGTACTTCGCTTGTGCAAGCATCTTGGCGCCAGTACCATTACCGCTCTCTTTTTCCGGCAGGAGCGGTTTCATGATTGCGGGCAGTATGGTGGCACTGGTCACACCCATGGATGCACAAGGGCGTCTTGACTGGGACAGCCTCAGCAAACTCGTGGACTTCCACCTCAAGAACGGCACCCATGCCATTGTCGCGGTCGGTACGACCGGCGAGTCGGCCACTCTTGATGTAGAAGAACACATTGCCGTCATCAAAGCCGTGGTCAAACAGGTTGCCGGTCGCATCCCGGTGATCGCCGGTACTGGCGCCAACTCGACCCGCGAAGCCGTCGAACTGACCCGCAATGCCAAGGAAGCCGGTGCCGACGCCTGCCTGCTGGTGGTGCCGTACTACAACAAGCCGACCCAGGAAGGCCTGTACCAGCACTTCAAGCACATCGCCGAGTCGGTCGACATTCCGCAGATTCTCTACAACGTTCCCGGCCGCACCTCCTGCGATATGCAGGCCGAGACCGTGATTCGCCTGTCCACCGTGCCGAACATCATCGGCATCAAGGAAGCCACCGGCGATCTGAAACGCGCCAAAGCCATCATCGACGGCGTGAGCAAGGACTTCATCGTGCTGTCCGGCGATGATCCGACCGCTGTCGAGCTGATCCTGATGGGTGGCAAAGGCAACATCTCTGTGACCGCCAACGTCGCCCCGCGCGAAATGGCTGACCTGTGCGAGGCCGCGCTGAAGGGCGACGCCGAAACCGCACGGGCCATCAACGAAAAACTGATGCCGCTGCACAAGGACCTGTTCATCGAAGCCAACCCGATTCCGGTGAAGTGGGCTTTGGTGGAAATGGGCCTGATGCACCAAGGCATCCGCCTGCCGCTGACCTGGCTGAGCGCTCCTTGTCATGAAACGCTTCGCACGGCCCTGCGCCAGTGCAGCGTCCTGGTTTAATTGAGGAAGTACAACGCATGAAGCGAATGGCCGGACTTTCCGCACTTGCCTTGATTATCTCCAGCACCAGTGGCTGCGGATGGGTCTGGGGCCCGGAAGGTTATTTCCGTGATCGCGGTAGCGATTACCTGGAAGCGCAACAGACTGCACCAATGCAACTGCCACCGAATGTCAGCACCTCCAAGCGTCTGGATCCGCTGTTGCCGATCCCGCGCAACGTGGCGGATGACACCGCCAAGGGCGAATACGTGGTGCCGCGTCCGCAACCGCTGACCGCGACTGCCGATGCCACCGACTACTCGCTGCAAAAAAGCGGTGATTCGCGTTGGGTCGTGGCCCAGCACCCACCGGCCGAAGTCTGGCCAGTGGCGGTGCAATTCTTCCAGGACAACGGTTTCCGTCTGGATGAACAGCGCCCGCAAACCGGTGAATTCACCACCACCTGGCAGCATTCCGACGAGCTGTCCGCCGCCATGGCCAAGCGCCTGAGCGCCGCCGGTGTCGGTGCCGACAGCGAAACCCGCGTGCGGGTGCGCATCGAGCCGGGCGTGCAGCGCAACACCAGTGAAATCTACGTGGTCAGCGCCGAGCGTCCTGCCGGCAGCACCGCCGACGTCGACTTCACCAACCGTTCGGTCAACACCGGCCTCGACGCCGCACTGGTCGACGACATGCTGGCGAGCATGAGCCGGATCTCCGAGAAGGGCGGTTCGGTGTCGATGCTGGCTTCGCGTGATTTCGATACCCCAAGCCGTGTCAGCCTCAGCGAAGACGGTAGCGGTAACCCGGTGCTGAACGTCGGTCCGGACCTGGATCGTGCCTGGTCGAGCGTCGGCCGTGCGCTGGAGCAAGGTCAGTGGCGCGTTGAAGACATCAACCGCAGCCTGGGCCTGTACTACATCAACCTGGCGGAAAAAGCCGAGAAGAAAGATGACAAGCCTGGTTTCTTCAGCAGCCTGTTCGGCAGTGCGCCGACCAAGGAAGAAGTTGAAGCCCGCGCCGAGCGTTATCAGGTGCGCCTGAGCAAGGTCGGTGAAAACGTTCAGGTCACCGTCGAGAAGAACATCAACACCGTTGCGCCGGCCGATGTGGCCCGCAAAGTGTTGAGCGTGATTCAGGACAACCTGGGCTGATCACATGCGTTTTGCCGTTCTCGGCAGCGGTAGCCAAGGGAACGGCACGCTGATCGCCAGTGCTGATACGTATGTGCTGGTGGATTGTGGTTTTTCCCTGCGGGAAACCGAAAAACGCCTGTTGCGCCTGGGTGTGCACCCGGCGCAACTGAGCGCGATACTCGTAACCCACGAACATGCCGACCACGTGCATGGCGTGGGTTTGCTGTCTCGGCGCTACAATCTGCCGGTCTACCTCAGTCGCGGCACACTGCGCGGGATGCGCAAACCGATCGAACCCGCCGGCTTTCTGGCCAGCGGCGAGCAGCTGCAGATCGGCGCACTGAACATCGGGGTCATTGCCGTGGCCCATGATGCACAGGAGCCGACCCAGTATGTGTTCAGTGATCACGAACAGCGGCGTTTCGGCCTGCTGACCGACCTGGGTTCCTACTGCGAGCGGGTGCTGGACGGCTATCGGGATCTCGATGCATTGATGATCGAGTCCAATCATTGCCGCGACATGCTGGCCCGTGGTCATTACCCGTACTTTCTCAAGCAGCGGGTGGGCGGCGAGCTGGGACATTTGAATAACCATCAGGCGGCATTCCTGGTGGCCGAGTTGGGGTGGCAGGGCTTGCAGCATCTGGTTCTGGCCCACCTGAGCAGCAAGAACAACCTGCCGCAGCTGGCCCGGCAATGTTTCGTCGACACCCTCGGGTGCGACCCGGACTGGCTGCAACTGGCCGATCAAGATTCAGGGCTCGACTGGCGCCATATCGCCTAGCCCATCTACTTAGCAAGCGGAGCCCATCATGGAAAAACGTGAAGAACTCTACCGCGGCAAAGCCAAGTCGGTTTACAAGACCGACGACGCTGACCGCTTGATCCTGCTGTTTCGCAACGACACCTCGGCGTTCGACGGCAAGCGCATCGAGCAGCTCGACCGCAAGGGCATGGTGAACAACAAGTTCAACGCCTTCATCATGCAGAAACTCGAAGCGGCCGGCATTCCGACCCAGTTCGACAAACTGCTGGGCGACAACGAGTGCCTGGTGAAGAAGCTCGACATGATCCCGGTCGAGTGCGTCGTGCGTAACTACGCCGCCGGCAGCCTGGTCAAGCGCCTGGGCGTCGAAGAGGGCATGAAGCTCAACCCTTACACCTTCGAACTGTTCCTGAAGGACGACGCCAAGGGCGACCCGTTCATCAACGAATCCCACGTCGTGGCATTCGGTTGGGGCACTGCCGAGCAACTGGCACGCATGAAAGAACTGTCGCTCAAGGTCAACGAAGTCCTGAGCAAACTGTTCGACGACGCCGGCCTGCTGTTGGTGGACTTCAAGCTTGAATTCGGCGTGTTCAGCGATGGCTCCATCGTCCTCGGCGACGAGTTCAGCCCGGACGGCTGCCGTCTGTGGGACAAGGACACCAAGAAGAAGATGGACAAGGACCGCTTCCGCCAGGGCCTCGGTGACGTCATCGAAGCCTACGAAGAAGTCGCCAAGCGTCTGGGCGTACCGCTTTAATCGACGCAAGCATCTGATAGCACGGAGAAATTTTCGAAAGAGTGTTTGCTTTCGGTAAAAGTGTTGTTATGATGCGCGCCGTTGGAGAGATGCCAGAGTGGCCGAATGGGACGGATTCGAAATCCGTTGTACCTTCACCGGTACCTAGGGTTCGAATCCCTATCTCTCCGCCATATATGAAAAAGCCCCGTAGCTGAGAAGCTGCGGGGCTTTTTTGTTTTTGAAGTTTATTCAATTCGTTTATTGACGCATCAGAATTGGATCTCTAGCTCGATTCAGACAAGTAACAGTCAAGTGCGTTAGTGCTGCACATACTCGGAAAAGCTATCCCTGCCTCGGCGTGATCATTTCCAAAGTCTTGCGTAAACGCCGCTGTCCTCCAGCCCTTCGTCGTCTGAGCTTTCCAAGTGATTCCATTGGGCTACTATCATTGGAAAAATGGAGGTTTGTATGAAAAGGTTTTTTTCTGTAGCCGTTATCGCAATCTCTGTGGCGCTCTCAGGGCAGGTTTATGCACGTGGAAGCAGTTTTGGCAGTCATTCCTCGTTCAAGTCTGGGTACTCCAGTGGCAGTCGTATTGACCATTCGGTTAGTGGGTATACGCGAAGCAATGGAACGTATGTTCGCCCCTCTCACGCGACAAACCCAGACTCCACGAGGAACAACAACTACAGCACTAAGGGAAATGTGAATCCGTACACCGGAAAATTCGGCACCAAAACTCGTGATGGCGAGTAGGTATGAAGCCGCTGGAGAGGGGACTTTACTCAACTGTGCTGCTTGCCCTCATCCTGGGGAGCACGAATATTTCTGCTGGTACATTTGATGACTACGAATGCACAGATGATTGCTCTGGGCATCAAGCCGGATATGACTGGGCCGAGGAAAAGGGAATTGACGACGAAAATTTCTGTAGCACCCCATCAGAGTCTTTTAATGAAGGTTGTCAGTCGTTTGTCGAAGGAGGCGCCGGCGTAATTTCAACGGACGATGATAGCGATGAAGAAACCGATGATGACGAATGAGTGCTCATACAAACGGCCCCGTAAATGAACGATTACGGGGCTTTTTTATGGCTGAGAAGTACCGGCTAGATTCCGGATGAGATGACCATCATTTTTCTGTTTTCACCGGGATCTTGGCTGCCCTCGGCGAAACCGCTTTAATCACATCATCAACAATCGCCTTACCCATCTCCGTCAAAAAATGCGCCGCCCAGGCATATCGGTCGGTTTCTTTGATGAATGCTGCATCTTCTGCAAGTGCCTTGGCGAGCGCGAGCAAGTCAGAAGCCTGAGCCAATGCTTGGCTGACAGGTATTCCCGCGTTGACGTGAAATAGCGGACTGTCGGAACAATAGAAGAAGGGCGTTGATCCAGCAGTTTTCTCTTCAGGTGCATCATGCATGTGTAACTCCTTGACTGTGAGGAGCTGCCACTTTCGTTTCCAAGCGATGGGTGGCAGCTGTGCGCAGGTTGGAAACCGGGAGTCAAGGAGACCGGCACGCCCGAGGGCGTCCCACACACAGCCGCCATAAAGCAAATTTGCGGGCGTAAAAAGACGCCAGCATTTGTCAGGGCGCTGTTGCGTGACTCGTCGGGTTTCCAAGCCCGGCCGCTGAATATGCAGCGACGTCCTGAGAATATCCCGCCGAAAGAAAGGCCAACAAGGCAGCAACTGGCTGGTACGCACAGCTACAGCCCATTCACACGCAACTCGCGGATTCTGCCTACAAGCTTGTTTTGAGTCACCTGATTATTCTTGTCGGCATGATGCTCAAACCCGAATACGACAAGGAGCTATCCGATGACCGTGATGATGAACAAAGGCTTCGCCGCCCGCATCGAGTACAGCGACGAGGACGGTCTGTTTATTGGTCATATCAACGGAACAAAGGATGTAGTCGGCTTTCATGGCGAGTCGTTCAACGAGCTCAGTAAGGCCTTTGAAGAAGCCGTCACAGACTATCTGGAAACCTGCGCCAGACTCATTGATCAAAGGAAAGCCCCGTAGCTGAAAAGCTACGGGGCTTTTTCGTTTCTGATCTGGCGTAACCCAATAGCCTCGCTACTCCCGTTCCGGCTTCACCACCTCCCAACTATCATCCGGATCAAACCGCGTCATCGCCTTCGCCACCTTCTCCCCATCCGGCCCCAGATCCTTCTGAAACACCTGCCCGTCATGGCTGATCATGAAGCTCATCACGCCCGTGTCGTCGTACTTCGCCGGCCAGGCGATCAGGGCGAAGCCGCGGCTCATCTTGTCGCCGATCAAGTAGCTGTAGGCGCCGCCGGGGGCGGATGGGCCTTGGGCTTTGAGGATGCGGAAGTGGTAGCCGTGCCAGTCTTCGTCGTTGATGGCCTGGCCGAAGACCGGGCCGAGGGGGCTGATCTGGCCGCTGGCGTCGTCTGGCCAGTAGAGGCCGTCGTGTGTGCCGGGGGAGCTGATGATGTTCTGCGCGTATTCGAGGGCACCGTCGCCGTCGCGGTCTACGCTGGCGTAGTCCATCTGCGCGTCGTGGTAGGCCAGCGCCGATTGCACGGCCGCAAGTTCATTGTGGCCAATGCGGCGGGCGCGGATTTCCTTGCGGGCGGCCTGCATGTCGAAGCGCCAGCCGTTTTTGTCTTTGCTCAGCGGGATGGGTAGCGTCCAGTGATCCGGGCCGACGGAGAGCACGGCTTGGTTGTCGGCGGTTTTTTCCAGGCTGTGCTGCTCGTGGTATTGCTGCAGAAACGCGTCGACGTCACTGCGCTGCACACCTTCGCGCGGGATGAAGCTGTGCCATTGCTCGCCGAGCAGCTCGGTCAGGCGTTGCTGATCGGCGTGTTCGGTGCCGAGGGCTGTGATGAAGGCGTCGACGGCTTTTTCCGGGGTTGGAAATGTCTGTTGAGCGAGGGCCAGCCCGGTCCAGGCGAGACCAAGGGTAATGGCCAGGCAGCCCTTGATTAGCAAATGCATGTTCATCGGCGGCCACCTCCTCTTTGACGCATGGGCGCCGCGGCCGGTCGGCTGATTTGGTGCCCGGCGGCGCGCGAGGTGTTGGGGCGTTGCGCGGAAGTCTGGCTGGCCCGGCCGCGATCAGCCTGTTGGCGGGTTTGCGCTGGCGAACGCGCCCCGGCGAAGGCGTTGTCGCGTGCACTGCCTGCGGCCGGACGGGTCTGCGGCGTCTGCCGCGCTTGCGGCGTACGCGTGTCGCGTTGATTGGCCCCAGGTTGGCGGGCATCGCGCGTAGTGCCTTGCGCCCGGTCTGCGGTCCTCGGTCTGTCCGCAGCGCCTTGCATCCGGTTGCCGGCACTGGCGGACTGCGCCTCGCGCACGCGCTCCTGGGCTTGCCGATTGCTGGTGGCCGGCCGTTCGATACCGGCCCGGTCCATCGAACCGCGGGCCTTTTCTCGAGCCTGGGCGCGTTGCGCGGTGTCACCGCGATAGGCTTCACGCTGGGCCGCGCCGTCGAGTTGGCGTCCATATTGACTGCGGCTGCGGTTGTCCCGATAGGGCACGCCGTCGCGGTGCGCAGCGTTGTGCTGCCACTTGTTGTTGGTGATGCGATTGTTGCCGTTGATGTTGTTGTAGCGGTTCACATCAATGTCGACGTCGTTATTGCCCCAGTCGCAGTCGCCCCACAGCGAGGCCACGATCGCCACGCCAGTGCCGAAGGCCAGCCCGGCCATCAGTGCTTGCCCCGGGTAGTAAGCGGGCGGCGGCGGGTAATAAACCGGCGGAGATGCTGGGTAGGCCCAAGTGCCGTAGGTGGTCGTCGGGTTGTAGGTCGGCACGTACACCACTTGCGGATCGGCGGGCTGAATGATGATGGTCGAGGAACTGCTGGCCGGCGGGGTAGGCGTTGCAGGCGAAGCGGCAGGCGCCGGTGCAGCGACGTTCTGCACTGTCACATTCTGATATTGATTGCTCTGCAGATTACCCGCCGCCTGTGCCTGACGCCGCAAACGCTGCACGCCTTGCATCAGCTCATCGGGCTGGGCCAGAAAGGCATCGCCCAGACGCTGGACCCAGACCGGATCCTGGCCCAGCGTCGCCAGCACCTGCGGAAATGCCACCAAGGCCTGCACGCTCGGGTCCCATGTCTGGGTCGCCACTTGCTTGACTGCCTCGTCGCCCTTGGCGTCCGGGTTGGCCTTGGACCAGGTCACCGCTTCGGCGACTTCGCCAGGATAGGTCACTGCCATCAACACCTGCGCCAGCAGCGGGTCCGGATACAGCGCAATCGGCGCGAGCATCTGGTCGAGTTGTTCCTGGGTAAACACTGGATCTTTGGCGGGCGCCGCTAGCGTTGCCGGATCGGCAGCATTTGTCGCTGGATCCGCCGCCCACAGCAGACCCGGCGCGGCACTCAAGGCGAATGCGACAGACATTGCGTAAAACAACGAGACAGGCATAACGCTCCCCACATCCAGTGGCAGGTTTGCAACAAACAATGCATGAGCATCCGGCAATCAATGCCGCTGAAGGAGAATGGTAGGCGAAAGGTGTTCCGTCAAAATCCTGCGCAGGCTTTTTCGCGATAAGCCGACTGCCCGCTGATCGCCGCCGGTTCGCTTGCGTTTTGCGATAAATGACTAAACTTTCCTGTTTCAGGTCATGGGCTGTCGGAACTCGCCGCCAGCCACTTCAATCGGAGAGGTTGGGTCATGGCAAAAAGCAAAAAGAACGACGCTTCCCGCGACAAATCCGCTGAACCCGCCAAGCTGTCCAACAAGGACTATCTGAGCGAACTGCGCCGGCTGCATGTCGAACTGGTGAAAATGCAGGAATGGGTCAAGGCCGAAGGGATCAAGATCTGCATCATCTTCGAAGGCCGTGACGGGGCGGGGAAGGGCGGCACGATCAAGGCGCTGACCGATCGTGTCAGCCCGCGAGTGTTCCGCGTGGTCGCGCTGCCGGCCCCGACCGAACGCGAGAAGAGTCAGATGTATATTCAGCGTTACCTGCCGTATCTGCCGGCCGCCGGTGAGGTGGTGATCTTCGACCGCAGTTGGTACAACCGCGCCGGCGTCGAACGGGTGATGGGGTTTTGCAGCGACAAGCAGGTCGACAAGTTCCTCAGGACCTTGCCGCTGGTGGAGCGGGCCGTCGTCGGCTCGGGAGTGATACTGCTCAAATACTGGCTGAACGTCAGTCAGGAGGAGCAGACCAGACGTCTCGAAGAGCGTATCAGCGATGGCCGCAAGATCTGGAAACTGTCACCCATGGATCTCAAGTCCTACAGCCGTTGGTATGACTACTCCAGGGCACGGGACGAGATGATCGAAGCCACCGACACCGATTACGCGCCCTGGCTGGTGGCCAATTCCAACGACAAGAAACGCGCGCGGCTCAATATCATTTCCGACCTGCTCAGCCGTATCCCTTACAAGGAAGTACCGCGAGACAAGGTAGTACTGCCCAAGCGGCAGAAGCCGGGCGGCTACAAGGAAAGCGATTATCCGTTCAAGAACATTCCCGAAAGGTTCTGAGTGCACCGCGCTCCAGCTGCCTGAGTCGCCAGGCAACTGGGGTCTGGGGTTTGGACCTCAGATTTCCTTCACCGGTGTTTCGCTCTGCGCACCCTTGATCAACTCGATCACATGCAAACAATCCGCCTTGTTCACATACGACTCGCCACTGGCGATGGTCTCGTGGTTGCCTGCGCGCAGCCTCCAGCGCCATTGGCCTTTGCCGGTGCTCGGGGTACCACGGGATTGCCTGTAAATCTCGAAATACATTCGGTTCGCTCCTTGCGATAGTGTTTGCGACAGCCTGTGTGGCGCATCGACGCAAGCCTAGCGGAGCGAGTTTTTTTCGCTATCGGGGATTTGTTTCCAATCGTTGGCAGATGTTTCTGAAGCGTGCGGACTAGAGCGCCCGCATCGGCGTCTGGATTGGCTGGAATGTCGCCATTTCCACCTTGCAAGGCATTCGACGCTACTGCTTAATACGGGACGGCTCATGGCGTCGAACCCCCTTCGACGACCGACAAACACTATAAAAAGAGCATTCCCTTGACTGAGCATGGAACGGCACAGGCCACACGGGTCACGTTATCGCTGGTTGTCCCGGTTTTTAATGAGGAGGACAGTCTCGACGCGTTCATCCTGCGCATCGATGAAGTCTTCCAGCCGCTGGCGTCGATTGCGCTGGAGCTGGTGTTCGTCAACGACGGCAGCACCGATGCCACACTCGCCCGGCTGCTGGAGCGGCAGCGCCAGGATACGCGCTTGCGCATCGTCGACCTGAGCCGCAACTTTGGCAAGGAGGCGGCGCTGTCTGCCGGGTTGCAGATCGCCACCGGGCAGATCGTCGTGCCGATTGACGCCGATCTGCAGGACCCGCCTGAAGTCATCCTGCACATGATCGAGCGGTGGCGCGAGGGCTATGAAGTGGTGCTCGGCCATCGCGTCAGCCGCCGCAGCGACACCTGGGCCAAGCAGACTTCGGCCCACTGGTTCTACCGCCTGCACAACCGGATCGCCGAGCAACCGCTGCCGGCAAACGTCGGTGATTTCCGCCTGATGGACCGTTGCGTGGTCGATGCCTTGCTGACCTTGCCCGAGTCGCGACGCTTCATGAAGGGGCTGTTCGCGTGGGTCGGATTCCGTACGACTCACGTTGATTACGAGCGTCCCGAGCGCGTAGCCGGGCAGAGCAAGTTCAACGGCTGGCGGCTGTGGAATTTCGCCCTGGAGGGTATCACCAGTTTCAGTACCGAACCGCTGCGGATCTGGACTTACATCGGCGCGATGGTGTCGCTGGTGTCCTTTGCCTTCGCCATTTTTATTGTGTTGCGCACGCTGATCCACGGCGTCGATATGCCCGGTTACGCGTCGCTTATGGTGGCCGTGACGTTCCTCGGTGGTCTGCAACTGATCGGCATCGGCGTTCTCGGCGAGTACCTCGGCCGCACTTATATCGAATCCAAACGCCGACCGGTTTTTCTGGTGCGCCGCGTCTACGACCCCAAGGATTGAAACATGGACCTCAAGGAAACCGACATCCTCGGCGATGCCATCGGCGAGCATTGGTATTACTGCTCCAAGGCCGCAGCGACCCGTCGTTTGCTGGGTGATGCGCCGATCACGCGGATTCTCGACGTGGGTGCCGGCTCGGGATTTTTCTCCCATCATTTGCTGAGCCAGACCGCGGCGCAGCAAGCGTGGTGTGTCGACATCAGCTATCCCGCCGATTCGGACGCGACCACTGCCGGTAAACCGGTGCACTACCGCCGTGACATTGAGGCTATCGACGCCGATCTGGTGCTGCTGATGGACGTGCTCGAGCATGTCGACGATGACCTTGGACTGCTCAAATCCTACGTGGACAAAGTGCCGTCCGGCAGCCGATTTCTGATGACCGTGCCGGCGTTCCAGTTCATGTGGAGCGGGCACGATGATTTCCTTGAGCACAAGCGCCGCTACACCCTGCCACAGTTCGAAACGCTGGCTCGTGATGCGGGGTTGGTGGTGCAGCGCGGCGCTTATTATTTCGGCGCGGTGTTCCCGATCGCGGCGGCCCTGCGTTTGCTCGCGCAAGGCGCGCAAGATCAGGCTCCCCGTTCGCAGCTCAAACGTCACCATCCTCTGGTGAACCAGGTTCTGAAAACCCTTTGTTCGCTTGAGTTGCCATTGCTGAGCGTGAATCGCCTGGGTGGTTTGAGTGTGTTCGTACTGGCGCGCAAACCGTGACCTCAGCCGAGAGAACAGCGTTGATCCAGCGTGGTGTGCGCTTTGCCGTGACGGGCCTGTTCGTCACGGCCTTGCATGCGCTGGTGGCCGTGCTGTTCATTGAGTTCATCCGCCCCGATCCGCCGTTGGCCAACGGCGTGGCTTTCGCCGTGGCGACGGTGGTGTCGTACCTGATCAATACCACGTGGAGTTTCTCCGCACGGTTGCATGGACGGACCCTGCTGCGGTTCCTCGCGGTATCGGTGTGCGGTTTTCTGTTGGCGATGTTTGTCGCCTGGGCTGCGCAGATGGTCGGGCTGAATTATCTGTTGGGTATCGTCGCGGTGGCGCTGACGATTCCGGCATTCACCTTTGTCTTGCACAATTTCTGGACGTATCGATGAAGCTTTCCGCAACCCATCGGGCGACTGCGCTGCTACCCGTGCTTTTGGGCGTTCTGGTGTTTTTCATTGTGGTCGGCCCGCGTGCCTTGAATCCGATGAACATTGCATGGCTGGGCGACGGCGACCCGGCCACCCATTACCTGGGATGGGTGTTTTTCCGGCATTCGCCGTGGACTTTTCCGCTGGGGCTTAACCCGTCGTACGGAATGGAGTTGGGTAACGGCATTATTTTTTCCGATTCCAACCCGCTGCTCGCCTTTATCTTCAAACCGTTCTCGGCGTTATTGCCCGAGCCTTTCCAGTATTTCGGGCTGTGGCTGCTGACGTGTTTCATCCTGCAGAGCTGGTTTGCCTGGAAGCTGATCGGCCTGTTCAGTCGTGACACGGCGTTGCGTTTGCTCGGTGCCGGACTGTTTTTGTTCGTCCCGGCGATGATTGTCCGCATGAGCGTGCACCTGTCCCTCGCGGGGCATTTTCTGCTGCTGGCAGCGCTGTATCTGGCGTTGCGTCCGTTTACGCCCAAACGTCGACTGGCGTGGGGCGCGCTGCTGGCGACGGCGGCGTTGGTACATGCCTATCTGCTGGCGATGATTGCGTTGCTCTGGCTCGCCGATCTTGCCGCCAAAACCCTGCAACGGCGCCTGACGCCGGGCAAGGCGCTGATCGAGTTGAGCGGGCTGTTTCTGCTGGTCAGTCTCTGCTGCTGGCAGGCCGGTTATTTCAGTGTCGGCGACGGTGGGCTGGCATTGATGGGCTATGGTCTGTTTCGGGCGAATGTCCTGACCTTTTTCGATGCCGGGGTCTGGTCCTATACCTTGCAGGACATGCCGGGCGTGCTGGGGGATGGCGACGGGTTCGCGTTCCTTGGTCTGGGGGTGATCTGCCTGGGTATCTGCGCGTTGGTGCCTGTGCTGCAAGGCACGACTGACCTGAGGGCCAAGGCTCGCCGTTATCCGTTGGTTTTGCTCGCATTGGCGGGGCTGGGGATCTTTGCCGTTTCCAACAATATTGGCGTAGGTCCATTTGAATTTCGGATTCCGCTACCGGATGCCGTAGTCGCAGTGGCGACGATTTTTCGCGGCTCGGGACGAATGATCTGGCCGCTCATGTACATGGCCATTCTGGCAATCCTGTACGTGGTGATTCGCGGACACACCTCACGCGTGGCGTTGATGCTGCTGAGCGTTGCGCTGGCGGTACAGGTAGCGGATACGCGCGTCGGTTGGGCAGTGTCTCGCGGACTGTTCATGGCCCCGCCGGCGTCCACCTGGAAGACACCGTTGGTCAACCCTTTCTGGGAGCAGGCGGCGCAGCGTTATCAGGCCGTGCGCTGGCTGCGTCCGGAGAATTATCCGGAACAGTGGATGACCCTGGCCGACTATGCGGGTCGCCATCACCTGCCGACCAATGCTGTCTACCTGGGGCGAGTGAGTACGGTGGCCACTGAAGCGGCCCAGGCCGTGTCGGATCGAATGGTCAGTTCAGGAAGTTACGCCGCCGATACCCTGTATGTGTTGAGTAACCGCACTGTGCTGGAAGCTGCACTGACGGTGCATCGCGATACCGATCTACTCGCCAGAATCGATGGGTTGAATGTATTGGCGCCGGGCTGGAAACGTTGCGCCGAGTGCCTGCCGATATCGGCGCCGGACCCGTTGACGCTGATCTCGCCACTCAAGTCGGGCGAGCGAGTGGTGTTCACGCCTGGCAGTCTGGCGACTTTTTTTCTCGGCAAAGGCTGGTCGAACAATGAACCCTGGGGGACTTGGTCGGAAGGCAGTGAGTCGCAAATTATCCTGCGGCCTGATACGCCGGTGCATTCGTTTTTGCTGGAAACCACGGCGCTGCTGACTGCGTCACATACCGAGCAGGCGCTGGAGATCTTCGTCAATGATATTCGTGTGCTTTCTACCCGGCTGGTCAAGCCTGATGGGAATCGACTGAACGTCGAGTTGCCCGTCGAGGTGCAGCAGCGGGTCGAGCAGCAGGGCTTCATGAATATTCGCTTCAACTATGCCAACGCCGTTAGTCCCGAAGCGCTGGGCCTGAGCAAGGACCCGCGCAAACTGGCAATCGGGCTCCAAGCGCTGACGTTGAACTGAGTACCTTGCACCTTTCGCCCATAGACGATGCCTGTGGGCCTTTCTAAACTGCCCGCAGACCGGGAGTGGGGGCAGTGAATGAATCGCAATGAACTACGCAAGGCCGACATCAACCTGATGGTAGTGTTCGAGACCCTGATGCTCGAACGCAACGTGACCCGGGCGGCGGAGAAACTGTTTCTCGGCCAGCCGACCATCAGCTCGGCGCTCAATCGTCTGCGCGCGATGTTCAATGATCCGCTGTTCATCCGCGTCGGTCATCGCATGGAGCCGACGGCCCGCGCCGAAGAGCTGTTCAGGTACTTGTCGCCGGCCCTCGACTCGCTGTCGGTAGCCCTGAGTCTGACCCACGATTTCGACCCGGCGGTAAGCAACATGACGTTTCGCATCGGCCTGTCCGATGACGTCGAATTCGGCCTGCTGCCGCCACTGTTGCGCTCCTTGCGCCAGGAGGCACCGAACGTGGTGTTCGTGGTGCAACACGTCGATTATTGGCGCATCCCCGACCTGCTGGCCGCCGGTGATATTACGGTCGGCATCAGCCAGACCCGCGGCCTTCCGGCCAATGCCAAGCGCAAACTGCTGCGGCATATCCAGCCGAGCATCCTCCGTGCCGATGCTTCGGATTCGCCGCTCACCCTGGATGAGTACTGCTCGCGCCCGCACGTGCTGGTGTCGCACACCGCCAATATCAGCGGTTATGCCGATGAGTGGCTGGCGGAAATCGGCCGCACTCGCCACGTGGTGCTGTCGGTGCCGCAATACAGCGCGTTACCGGCGCTGCTCGCCGGCACCGACCTGATCGCCAGCCTGCCGGACTACACCGCCGAAGCCATGGCCGCCTCGGGCCGACTGTTCAAGGAACCGTTCCCGTTCAAGACGCCGATGCTGGACCTGTCGATGGTCTGGCTCAGCCACGTCGACAGCGATCCGGCCGAGCGCTGGCTGCGTTCGCGACTGGAAGCGTTCATGAGTGAGCGGCCGCTGACCGCGCCCTGATTGCCCGGCGCAATCGCGGCCTCGGCGTCGTCAGAAAAACCCGCAAGAGCGTAAGGCGCTGCTGTGGTATACGTACGACCTTTCTGCCGACTGACTGGAGCTCCTCATGCCACACCTGCACATGGAATACACCGCCAACCTGCCGCAACTGAATGCCGATGTGGCGTTGATCCGGCTCAACAACGTCCTGGTGGGCTCCGGTCAGTTCGCGGCAGAGTTCGACATCAAGAGCCGGGCGGTAAAAGTCGAAACCTTCAAAGTCGGCACCGGCATCAGCGAGCGCGGTTTTGTCTACGTGAAGCTGGCGATGCTCAGCGGTCGTTCGCCACAGATCAAGCAGCAGCTTTCCGAGAGCCTGTTGGCGGCATTGAAGGATTTGTGCGAATGGCCGGCCGGGGTAGAGCTGCAGCTGTGCGTGGAGCTGGTCGATATCGATCGCGAGTCCTACAGCAAAACTGCCATTGGCGTGTAGGACTCAGACCGCTTCCAGCTCACCGCAGACCTTGATCACCTGCTCGCGCAGCCAGACGTTGGCGCTGTCCTGATCGGCGGCCTGGCTCCATTGCATGTCGAGGGTGAACCCCGGCAAGCCGTTCGGCGCCTCGCAGTGATTGAACACTGCGTCATTGGTCAGCAGGCGCTGGATGCGTCGGGGCAGGGTGAGGATGAAGTCGGTGCCGGTGATCATTTTCAGCGCCGCACTGTAGCTGTTGGAGCGCGCGACGATCTGGCGTTTCTGCGCCTGCCGCGCCAGCCAGCCGTCGACCATATTGGTGGTGGAGGTCCACGGCGTCGGAAAAACATGCCGGCGCTCGGTGAAGGCCTGCAGGCTCAGGCGCGGTTCCAGCGGCGTGGCGCGTTTGTCGAAGACACAGACCAGGTCGTCCTCCAGCAGCTTTTGCGACTTGAGGTCGGTGTGGCTGCGGTGGAAATTGGGGCCGAAGCAGATCACCAGGTCGAGGCTGCCGTCGCGCAATTCTTCTGCGGGCACGTCGGTCTCGAACTTGTGCATGTTGACCATCACCGGCAAATCGTCGAAGTCAAAACGCTTCAACAGGCGCGGCAACACCAGTTGCTCGAAATATTCCGGGGCGCAGATATTGAAAGTCACCGCTTGCCGGGTCGGATCGAAGGCCGGTGCGCCGGCGTGACACAGGTTGATGCTTTCCAGAATCTTCTGCACATGGCCGTACATGGAGTCGGCCTTGTAAGTGGGGCGCATGCCGGTGCGGGTGTTGATGAACAGCTCGTCTTCAAAACTGGTGCGCAATTTTTTCAGGCAGTAGCTGACAGTGGACTGGCTGACACACAACGTCTCCGAGACGTCGGTGACGCTGCTTTGCTCATACACGGCGATAAACACCATGAGGTCCTGCATGTCGAGCTTTCGAAGCAAGTTACTGTTCAGCATCCGTTCCGTCCCACTGTGCTTCTTGCGCTGAAATCCGCGCAAACGTGTGCGCATGATCGTAACGGAACGATGGTCCCAGGACAAAGGCCTGTAGGACGATTCAGTGTCAGTTGTGGGACAGAAAGTTTTAGCAACACGACGTTACTAAACAATGCTCGGGAACGGTGGCAAGAGGCCTCTAGTCCGGCGCTGACATTTGCTTCAACGAATGTGCCGGGCGTATTGCCGTGGGTCGAAGCGCAGCACCATCAGCAGCATCACCACCATCACCGCGGTCAATGACCACCACGCCCATTCGAAGCTGCCGAGATGATCGCGGATGATGCCGGCCAGCAGTGGCGAGAGGCCGGCGATCAAATAGCCAATGCCCTGCACGAAAGCGGTCAGGCCACCGGCCCGTTGCGGGTTGTCGAGGTGGTCGAGCGCGACGATCAGGCTCATCGGGAACAGGCCGCCAATCCCCAGCCCCAGCAGACACGGCCACAGCAGGCTCAGCTGTTGCGGGCTGAGGATCAACCCGCAGAAGCCGGCAATGATCAGCAGCAGTAATGCCGCCAGGACCACACGACGATCACGGCTGCGGTTGGCGATGGCGGGGGTGAGCAACCCGGAAATCACCTCCATGGCCGTCAGCAAACCCAACAGCAGACCGGCATGTTGTTCGCTCCAGCCTTGTTCCACGTAATACGGCGCCAGCCAGGCGAGCACACAGGTGTAGGAAGCCGTCCCCAGACCGAAGAAGATTGCCAGCAGCCAGGCGCGGGAAAGGCCGAAGAATGATTGTTTGCCTACGACGGTGGTCTTTCTGGATGATGTGTTCGGTTGCGCGCACCAGACCAGCCACGCCAGTACGGCCAGCCCGGCCCAGATCGCCAGGCCGATGCGCCAACTACCGGTGTGCACCATCACCAGTGGCGCAAACGAAGCGGCCAGTGCAGCGCCGCCCATGATCGATGTGACGTAGAGGCCCATGCACAGCGCGACATGGTCCGGAAAACGTGACTTGATCAGCACCGGCATCAACGCCTGAATCAAGGCGATGCCGATCCCGGCCAGTACCGCGCTGCCAATCAACTGTGCCGCCGAATCCAGCCACAGCCGCGATAGCGTCGCCAAGCCGATAATCAACAATGACAGAATCACTGTGCGCTGCTCGCCCAGACGCCGACTGATGCCAATCCCGAAGAACATCGCCAGCCCCATCGCCATCACTGGCAGCATGGTCAGCAGTGAAGCCAGGCTGAAACTCAGCGCAATGTCACCGCGAATGGCTGACAACAAGGGGCCGACGGCGGCCATCGACGGACGCAGATTGAGCGCGACGAGGACGATGCCGAGCATCAGCCAGACAGCGGGGCGAGCAGGGGCGCGAAGGTTTTCCATCGGCAGACTCTGGTGGTTTGAGGCTGCCGATTAGGCGGCGCGACCCGCCTGTCGGCAAATCAGATTTCCCCGGCACTATTTAAAAACTAAATACCACTCCCCTGTAGGACTATTCTTTCTTTCTGGCAGGACATTTCGTTACAGCTGTGGCCCAGTGCAGGCGCGTAAAACGCCGGCGGCGATATATACTGCGCGCCATTCTTCAAGGGAGAGCCGTGTGGCTATCGATATTCACTGGATTCGCGACAACGAAAGCCTCGCGCAGTTTTGCGCCGAGTGGCAGCAGCTGCCGTTCGTTGCCCTCGACACCGAATTCATGCGGGTCGACACCTTCTACCCGATTGCCGGCCTGTTGCAGGTTGGCGACGGCAAACGCGCCTACCTGATCGACCCGTTGAGCATCGACGCCTGGCAACCTCTGGCGGCGTTGCTGGAAAACCCGGCGGTGCTGAAAGTGCTGCACGCCTGCAGCGAAGACCTCGAAGTGCTGATGCGCCTGACCGGCAGTCTGCCGGCGCCGCTGTTCGACACGCAACTGGCGGCGGCCTACCTGAACCTCGGGTTCTCGATGGGCTATTCGCGGCTGGTGCAGGAAGTGCTGGGCATCGAACTGCCCAAGGGTGAGACCCGTTCCGACTGGCTGCAGCGCCCGCTGTCCGACACGCAGATCAGCTACGCCGCTGAAGATGCGGTGCATCTGGCGGAAGTATTCGTACAGCTGCAGCCGAAATTGTCTGACGACAAATTCGCCTGGGTGCTGGAGGACGGCGCCGAGCTGGTGGCCAATCTGCGCCGCGAGACCGATCCGTACGAGGTGTATCGCGAGGTCAAACTGGCGTGGAAACTGTCCCGCGCACAGCTCGCGGTATTGCGTGAACTGTGTGCCTGGCGCGAACGTGAGGCCCGGGCGCGCAATCTGCCGCGCAACCGCATCGTCCGTGAACACTCGCTGTGGCCGCTGGCCCGCACGCAACCGGACAACCTCGCGGCGCTGGGCAAGATCGAAGACATGCATCCGCGTACCGTGCGTCAGGACGGCCAGTTTCTGCTTGATCTGATCAAGCGCTCTGGCAGTGTGGGGCCTGATCAATGGCCACCGGCGGTGCCAGAGCCGTTGCCGGTCGAAGCCGCTGCGCTGATCAAACAACTGCGCGCCCTCGGCCAGGTCGAAGCCGAACGCCTGGGCATCGCCCCGGAACTGATGCTGCGCAAGAAAACCCTCGAAGCCCTGGTCAAAAGCGGCTTTCCCGAGGGGCCTTATCAATTGCCTGAGTCGCTGCGTGGCTGGCGCCGCGAACTCATGGGCCAGAAGCTGCTCGACAGCCTGGCCAACGCCGGAGAACAGCCTTGAAACGTATTTGCTCCATTTACCAAAGCTCGAAGAAACCCGGGATGTACCTTTACGTGCTCAAGAGCGAGGCGCTGGAGCGCGTGCCCGAGGCGCTGATGGCGGCCTTCGGCAAAGCGAAGCACTCGTTCGATCTGGTGCTGACCCCCGAGCGCAAACTGGCGCGCGAAGACATCACCGTGGTCCTGGAAAACCTCGACAAGCAGGGCTATCACCTGCAGATGCCGCCTGCCGAGGACGAGTACATCGAACACCTGCCCGAAGAGTTGCTGCGACGCAACGATCCGGTCTGATCTGCGAGGCCCTGTTCTGGGCCTTTTGCTCCCTGGAACTGATTTTACGGCGACGACCGCCACGAAGGAGTGCGACTCCTTCGGCGGTTGCCTGCACGGTTTGCGAAAGGTTTGAAGATGCGCGTTCTGATTGCTGAACACGACCACGCGGTGTATGCCCGGCTGCTGCGTCAGGCGGCCCCTGAACTTGAAGTCCTGACCAGTGGCGACTCCGCCGAACTGGCCCGGCAGGCCGCCGATTGCCCGGTATGGCTGGGGCAGCCGGATCTGCTGGCGACGCTGTTGCGCCAGGGCCATCAACCGCAATGGCTGCAATCGACCTGGGCCGGCATCACGCCGCTGCTCGCCGACGGTTTGCGCCGTGATTACCGCTTGACCCGCGCGGTGGGGATCTTCGGTCAGGTGATGGCCGAATATGTGCTGACCTACATGCTCGGTCACGAGCGTGAAGTGCTGGCGCGTCTGGTCAGCCAGGTCGAGCGTAAATGGGACAGTCGCACCGGCCAGAGCCTGGTCGGGCGCAAGGTGCTGATCGTCGGCACTGGCGATATCGGCCAGAGCGTGGCGCAGTTTCTGCTGCCGTTCGGCGTCGAGTTGTACGGCATCGCCAGCGCCGCCCGCGAACAGGCGCCGTTCGTCGAAGTGGGATCGATGGAGGATCTGCCGCGGCTGGTGGGCGAAGTCGATTACGTGGTCAACCTGCTGCCGAACACCGTACACACCCACGATATTTACGACGCGGCGCTGTTCAAGCAATTCAAGCCGACCGGATTGTTCATCAACGTCGGACGCGGCGTGGCGGTGGTCGATGCCGATCTGGTCGAAGCGTTGAAGGAAGGGCACCTGGCCGGCGCGGTGATCGACGTCTGCCGTCAGGAACCGTTGCCACAGCGCCATCCGTTCTGGACTGCCTGGGGCCTGTTGCTGACCGGGCACAGTTCCGCGCCAACCTCGCCTGCGTTAATGACGCAGTTGTTCGTCGAGAATCTGCGGGCGTATCAGGCCGGTGAAGCGTTGCGTGGGGAAGTGGATTTCAACCGCGGTTATTGAGTCACCGCGATACCTGTAGGAGTGAGCCTGCTCGCGATGAGGGCGTGTCAGCCGACGTTAATGTTGTCTGACACGACGCCATCGCGAGCAGGCTCACTCCTACAGTGGTTTTGTGGTGTTGCTTAGAGGGTGAAATCGCCTTCCGCCACCAGCTCGCTCAGCGGGCGACGTGGGCTCGGCACTTCCCGCGCCTGCAGGTACTCGGCCAAAGTGGCCTTGTCACCGAGCTTGCCGACAGCAACCGCCGCGTGCAGTGCATAACCTTCAGGAATATTCAGCTCCTTGCGGGTCAGCTCCTGATCGAAACCGGCCATGCCGTGGGTGTGCCAGCCGCTGAGGCTCGCTTGCAGCGCCATATGGCCCCAGGCCGAACCGGTGTCGAAGGTGTGCCACAGCGCCGGCGTTTCTTCGCTGGCGCCGGGGGCGGTGAAGGTGGTTTTCGAGATCACGATCACCAGCGCCGATGCGTGTTGTGCCCAGCTGCGGTTGAACTCATTCAGTAGGCCGAGAAAACGCTCCCAGTTCGGCGTGTCGCGGCGCGCATAGAGGAAGCGCCACGGCTGCGAGTTGTAGGCCGAGGGAGCCCAGCGTGCGGCTTCGAAAAAGCTCAGCAGGGTGTCTTCCGGAATCGCTTCGCCAGTGAAGGCGCGTGGCGACCAGCGGTCGGTGAACTGCGGATGGATGGCGTAATCGGCAACGCGAGGGTTGGCACTCATCGAAGATTCCCAGTGGTGGTGGAGGCATGAATTCGTGGCAAAACCCTACTGGCCGGCGATTCGCCTGACAAGCACGATTTACCGACAGTCGCCAGCGCTTGGCCGACAAGGCCCAGGGCACTAGACTGGCGGCCTTTTCACCACCTGATGTTGATGCTTGAGCCATGGCCGCCAAAGTCGAACCGTTCTGGAAACGCAAAACCCTCGATCAACTGGATCATGAGGAATGGGAATCGCTGTGCGACGGCTGCGGTCTGTGCTGCCTGCAGAAACTCGAAGATGAGGAAGACAACAGCGTCTATTACACGCGCATCGCCTGCAAATTGCTGGACCTGAAAACCTGCCAGTGCAGCGACTACCCGAACCGCATCCAGTTTGTCCCGGATTGCATTCAGCTGACCCCGGGCCAGGCCGAAGAATTCAAATGGCTGCCGCCAACCTGCGGTTATCGGCTGGTAAGCGAGGGCAAGGATTTGCCGTTGTGGCACCACTTGGTCTGCGGTGACCGTGACGCTGTACACCACGAACGGATTTCCCAGTCCGGGCGCATGCTCGCCGAGGGTAGCGTGCCGGAGGATGACTGGGAAGATCATCTGATTTTCCGGGCCGGTTAAGCACCGTTATAAAGATCAAAAGATCGCAGCCTGCGGCAGCTCCTACAGAGATTGTGTAGGAGCTGCCGCAGGCTGCGATCTTTTGCTGTTAAACCGTTAAACCCCGGCTTTTGGCGATTTCACCGAATCATTGCCAGTCACCGTCGCGCTGCTGGTGGCCGCTTCGGCATTGGTCTTGAGCTGGCTCAGCTCTTCACCGGCGCGCTCGATCTTCGCCCGTACGTTGTTCATGTCCTGACGGCCTTTCTCCAGCAGGCTCTTCACCGAGCTGTGCCCGGTAATGCCGCGGGCCATCGCCACGCCGCCAATCGCTACCTGAATCAGGCCAAACACGCCGCCACGGCGCAGGCCCTTGCCGACCATGATCACGCCGCCCGCCAGCGAGCCGATGCGCTCCCAGCCTTCGACGTTCTGCTCTGAGCGAGTCTGAAACGGGGTGGATTCGATACGTTGGACGCGTTTGAGTTCGGTCATGATCTGTCTCCCAGGCTATGTGCAATAGATAGATAAGCTGACTGCCGCGGCCTTCAGCTTGTTCCATCGGATGTGCAACGTTTCAGCGGAATTTCGGCCCGGAGCGGGTGTTCAGACCCTTGGCCATGCGGTCGTAGAGCACGACGTTGACCGTGGCGGCGAGGTTCATGCAGCCGGTGGTCGGGATGTACACCACGTCTTCGCACCAGTCACGGATCTCTTTATCCAGCGAGCCGTCTTCCGGGCCGAAGATGTACAGCGCGCGGTCCGGGTGGGTGTACTCCGGCAGCGGGCGGGCGCCCTCGACCAGTTCCACGGCGACCGGCACGCAGTTGAGCGGCAGGATTTTTTTCAGGTCGTCGATGCCGATCAGCGGGATGTCGTAGTGCACACGCTTGGTGTCGGTGACGAAATCGGCGGCGCGTTCATAACGCTTGCCGGTGTAGAACACCGACGCCACGCCGTAACAGCCTGCGGCGCGCATCACCGAACCGACGTTCTCCGGTGACTTGGGGTTGTACAAACCAATGCAGCTGTAACGTTTGTCTGCCACGAGCGGGGTGCCTTCGGGAAAAAGAGCGCGATTATACGGGGATTGGGCGGTTGTGGTCAGATCATGGATTGGCGCTGTCTGGATGGCCGCCTTCGCGAGCAAGCCCGCGCCCACATTGGTTTTGTGTACGCCACAGATCCAATGTGGGAGCGGGCTTGCTCGCGAAGGGGCCAGTCCAGGCGCTGAAGAGTGTCAGTCTTCTTTCTTCATCAACCCGGCCAGCGCTGCAAACGGGTTATGCGTCGCCTTGGCAATTTTCGGCGTGCTCAGCGAGCCGTCGTCGAAGTACTGCTGGTCGGTGTAGCGCGAGTGTTCGTTGTCGTGGCAGTACAGGCACAACAGCTCCCAGTTCGAGCCGTCCTGCGGGTTGTTGTCGTGGTTGTGGTCGCGGTGGTGCACGGTCAGTTCGCTCAGGCGCTTGCCGGAGAACTCGCGGGCGCAGCGGCCGCACACGTGCGGGTACATTTTCAGGGCCTTGTCGCGGTAGCCCATTTCCTTGTCACGCTGATTGTCGGCCAGGATGCGATCAAGCTTCGAGGTGTTGGTCGGGGTGGACGAACTCATGGGTTCACCTTTGTAAAAAGACTGATGACGGTTATGCCGCCAGTTTAGCTCAGCCCTTGAGCTTCTCGGCAATCCAGATCGTATGGCGAGTGCCCTTGTTGCCGTGGGCGAACACCTGGACTTCTTCGGCCTTGAATCCGGCCTTCTTCAATTTGTCGGAAAACTGCCGGTCCGCGCTGGCCGACCACACCGCGAGTACGCCCTTGGGACGCAGGGCCTTGGCGCAGGCGTTGAGCCCGGCGGCGGAATACAGCCAGCTGTTGGTCTTCTGGGTCAGGCCTTCGGGGCCGTTGTCGACGTCAAGCATGATCGCGTCGAAGCCTTTCGGCTCGCTTTGCAGGACCTTGGCCACGTCATCCTGACGGATCACCGTGCGTGGATCGAGCAGCGGACGCCCGGACTTCTCACCCAGCGGCCCACGGTTCCATTCGACAACGCCCGGCACCAGTTCGGCGACCACCACTTCGGCGCTTTTGCCCAGATGCTTGAGCGCCGAGGCGAGGGTGAAGCCCATGCCCAACCCGCCGATCAGCACCCGCGAATTCGGCCGGCCGGCGACCTTGCGGCAAGGAATCTCGGCCAGCGCATCTTCGGAACCGTGCATGCGCGTGTTCATCAGTTGCCCGCCGTCGCCGCCCTGGATCTTGATGACGAAATCCTCGCCATACTCGAACAGGCACAGGGCGCCACCGTTGTCAGGGATCGGCGTGGTGTCGAGCAGAACGAAACGTTTCATGGAAATCTCTACAAGGGGGAAGGCAAGCAGGCCCGTTGGGAGTAGCCTGAGCGCAGACTAGAGGCCAAACGGAGCCCTTGATGAAGCGCACCATTCTAACGGTCATTGCCCTGGCCGCGCTCTCGATTACTGCAGTGCAGGCGCAGCAGACCTTTCCGGTCAGCCCGACGCCGCAACCCGGCGCGCCCGGGACCGCCACGCCGACGCCGTATCCGCAAATCACCCCGATCAACGTTCCCAAGTCCGGCGCCGGCAGTGGCAGCCCGCCGCTGGTGCCGATCGAAATGCCTAGCCCACCGAGCAAGGATCAACCGGTGCCGGGCATCGAGCCGGGCGCGACCAAGGCCAAATCCCCCGGCGGTTAAACCTGCTGCGCGGCCAGTTGACCGTCGGCCATGCGCAGGCGTTTGGACAGCGAGACGGCGAGGGCGCGGATGATTTTCGCGGCGATCTTCGGTGCGTCGTTGAGCATCTTTTCCAGCGAGTCCTTGCCCAGGTTCAACAACTGGCAGTTGCTCGCCGCGATGCAGGTGGCCGAGCGCCGTTCGCCATCCAGCACGGCCATTTCACCAAACGCCCGACCGCTGCGCAGGGTGGCCATGGTGATGACCTGGCCATCAGGCCCGGTTTTCTGTACCGCGACCTGACCGGTGTGGAGGATGCACATGAAGCTGCCGGCATCGCCCTCGCGAAAAATCGCCTCGCCCTCGGCCACGGTGCTGATGCTGAAATAGCCCGAAGCGGCGGCAAAGTCCGCCAGCTGCAATTGATCAAACAGGCCACAGTCCATCAGCCAGTCGCGGATTTCGTTGTTCAACAGAGTCGGTTCTGACATGTCATTGCGGTCTTTTTGTTTTCACATTCCAAGGCTTAACACGGACCCCTGTAGGAGCTGCCGAAGGCTGCGATCTTTTGATTCTGTTTTTTGAAAAGCAAGATCAAAAGATCGCAGCCTGCGGCAGCTCCTACATGGGGATCTGTGGATATCGGCCCCGCGGGTCTGGAGTTAAGACCCGAGTGACCGACGGAGTTCCTCAGGCCAGGCCCAAAACCTTGAACACAAATGCATATTCGAGTGCTACGTCACGTAATCCCTGATAACGCCCGCTCATCCCGCCATGCCCGGCGCCGAGTTCGGTCTTGAGCAGCAGCAGATTGTCGTCGGTCTTGGTCGCGCGCAGTTTCGCCACCCACTTGGCCGCTTCCCAGTATTGCACGCGGCTGTCGTTGTAGCCGGCGATGACCAGCGTGGCCGGATAGGCCTGTGCGCTGACGTTTTCGTACGGCGCATAGGCCTTGATCCGCTCGTAAACGTCCGGTTCTTCCGGGTTGCCCCACTCGTCGTATTCGGTGACGGTCAGCGGCAGCTCCGGGTCGAGCATGGTGTTGAGCACGTCGACGAAGGGCACTTCGGCAATCGCCACGCCGAACAGGTCCGGGCGCTGATTGAGCACCGCGCCGATCAATAGCCCCCCGGCACTGCCGCCGCTGATCGCCAGTTTCTCGGCGGTGGTGATGCCGTTGAGAATCAGGAATTCGGCGCAGGCAATGAAATCGCTGAAGGTGTTGGGCTTGTGTTCCTGCTTGCCGGCGCGGTACCAGGCTTCGCCCAACTCGCCGCCGCCACGCACGTGGGCGATGGCGAACGCCATGCCGCGATCCAGCAGACTCAGGCGGGCGTGGGAGAACCATGGATCGAGACTTGAGCCGTAAGCGCCATAACCGTACAGATACAGCGGCACCGGTTTGCCGAGCATCTCGCGCTTCATCACCAGACTGATCGGCACCTGCGTACCGTCCGGCGCGGTGGCCCACAGGCGTTGGCTCACATAGGCGTCAGCGTCGAACGGGCCGAGTACCGGGGTTTCCTTCAAAACCGTTTGCTCGCCGCTGGCAAGGATCAGTTGGCGCACCTGTGCCGGGCGATTCAACGCTTCGTAGCGCAAACGAATGCGGTCGCTCTCGAACTCCAGACTGTTTTGTACATAAAGGCTGTAGGCCGCATCCGGCAGTTGCACGCGATAAGGCGCCAGGCCCTGTGGGTGAACTTCGATGACCGGCAAGCCGCCTTCGCGCAGGCTCAGGGTCATGGCCTCGGCGTTGAGGGTGACGCCGTCGAGCATCACCTCGTCGCTGTGCGGGATCAGGTTCTGCCAATCGGCTTCGCTCGGCGCGATACCGGTGTCCGGGGCCTGATACAGGGCGAAGTTGATGCCGTCGCGGTTGGTGCGAATGAACCACGTCCACACGCCATCGAGCACGCCGTGGTCGACGTCGTATTCGTGATCCTCGACCCGTGGCGCCAGGCAGGTGAAGGGCAGGTGCGGCTGATGTGCGTCCAGCGCCCAGACTTCGCTGGTGGTCTTGCTGCCCAGGGTTAGCAACAGTTGCTGCTCGGAGCTGGAGCGGTAGCAATGCAGGAAGAAACGCCCGTCCGGCTCGTGGAATACTTCTTCGGCCGCGGTGCCGTCGAGGCGGTAGCGAAACAGTTTGTGCGGACGGTGGGTGTCGTCGAGCACGGCGAAAAACAGGGTCAGGCTGTCATTGGCCCAGGTCATGCTGCCGTCGCAGTCTTCGAATTCCAGTTCGCTGACCTTGTCGTTGGCCAGTTCCTTGACGAACAGGGTGTAGATCTCGTCGCCCGAGGTGTCGACGCTGTAGGCCAGACGCTGATGGTCGGGGCTGATGCTGAACGCACCGAGCGAGAAGAAGCCGCCGTTGGCCAGCTGGTTCGGGTCGAGCAGCAGTTGTTCGCGACTCTCGTCGAGGGTCAGGCTGTCGTCGGCCGGACGCGGGCAGCGGTAGTGCCGGGCGTATTCGTCGCCAGCGGTGGTGCGCGTGTAATACAGATACGGGCCCCACGGCGAGGGCAGGGACAGGTCGGTTTCGAGGATCCGGCCCTTGATCTCTTCGAACAGGCTTTCGCGCAGACCGGCCTGATCGGCGGTTTGGGCTTCCTGGTAGGCGTTTTCAGCCTTGAGGTAGTCGAGCACCACATCGGTGTCGCGCTCCTGCAGCCAGGCATACGGGTCGGTACCGGGCGCCCGCTGGGCAATCGGGGGAGTCATGACATTGGCGGATTCAGGCATGGAAGGCTCTCGGAAAATGTTCTGAATAAGGGTTTTCGCAGATAGTGAAACTGCTGCATTCCCTGTGGGAGCGAGCTTGCTCGCGAAGGCGTCCTGTCAGATGACATGTGTTTCACTGACCCGGCGCATTCGCGAGCAAGCTCGCTCCCACAGGGTTTGCTGTTGGCCGTCTGGTATTGGGACAAGCCTGGCGGGCGAAAAGTCGTTACTATAAGCGCCTCTTTGCCTGCCTTGCCATGGACACCATGACCGAGAACGACTATCTGATCGCCTGGGGCCTCTACGCCTTTGCCGCCGTAGGCTGCCTGTTGGTATGGCTGCGCCTGACCCGCTGGATGTGGCGCTGGCTGCGCGAGCCGCTAAGGGTGCTGATGGCAGTGTTGCTGTTCAGCCCGACCATCATCGACCCGGTTAAAGCCAAGGTCGCGCCGTCCATCGCCATCACCGCGCTGGACCTGGCCTTCAAGGTCGGCAACAACGCCTGGCGGGCGATTTCCGATCTGTTCATGTACGGCATGATCGCTTTCGGCATCTACCTGATTTTCGTGTTGATCCGTTTCCCGATCGAACGCGCTTCCCGCGCCCGTCGCGAGCAGGCCGAAGCCGCCAAAGCCGCGGCGCGGGCCGATGATCGAGACGACGATCAGCCGTTCGGCGCTGCCGGCGATGACCGCTACGGTCGGCCGCCGCTGCCAAACAACCCGCAGCGCATGCGGGTCGAGCCGCGTCTGTAAGCCGAGAGTCCGCACATGTGTGAATTACTGGGCATGAGTGCCAACGTGCCGACCGACATCGTGTTCAGCTTCACCGGCCTGATGCAGCGTGGCGGGCGCACCGGCCCGCACCGTGATGGCTGGGGTATCGCCTTCTATGAAGGGCGCGGCCTGCGTTTGTTCCAGGACCCGGCGGCGAGTTGCGAGTCGGAAGTGGCCAATCTGGTGCAGCGCTATCCGATCAAGAGCGAAGTGGTCATCGGCCACATCCGCCAGGCCAACGTCGGCAAGGTCTGCCTGTCCAACACCCACCCGTTCGTCCGCGAGCTGTGGGGGCGCAACTGGTGTTTCGCGCACAACGGCCAGCTCGCCGATTTCACCCCGATCAAGAGTTTCTACCGCCCGGTGGGCGACACCGACAGCGAAGCGGCGTTCTGCGATTTGCTCAACCGCGTGCGTGCCGCCTTCCCGGAGCCAGTGGATATCGAAGTGCTGCTGCCGGACCTGGTTGCCGCATGCGCCGAATACCGCAGCAAAGGCGTATTCAACTGCCTGCTCAGCGACGGCGACTGGCTGTTCTGCTATTGCTCGACCAAACTGGCACAGATCACCCGGCGCGCACCGTTCGGTCCGGCGCGGCTCAAGGACGTCGATGTGATCGTCGATTTCCAGGCGGAAACCACGCCCAACGACGTGGTCACGGTGATCGCCACCGAACCCCTGACCGAAAATGAAACCTGGACCCGTTACCAACCGGGCCAATGGAGCCTGTGGCGACGCGGCGAATGCGTCAGCCAGGGCACGACCGAATAAAGGATCTTTGCGCGATGTTGCTCAGTTATCTACGGCTGGTGTTGTTTGCGGCGGGCCTGTTGATCGGTGTCCAGGTGCCGGGGTTCATCAACGATTACGCGAAACGCGTCGAAGCCCATCTGATCGAAGCGCAGACCGGTTTGCGTGGCTTCCAGGGCACGGCCGAGCAGTTCTTCAAGGGCGACTTGCAGGCGCTGGTCGCACATTACCGTGCCAGTGACGACCCGGTGTTTCGCAGCGATGCCGACAGCCTGAGCACTTTGCTCAACCGCCAGATCGCACTGGATAAACAGTTCCAGGCCATGCAGGGTCCGTGGTACATCCGCTTCCTGCAAGTGGTGCTGGCCGCCGATCCGGACATCCGCAAGGAAACCTGGAACGGCTATAGCTACCAGATCCTGCTGACCCCGGAAGCGATGATCTGGGGCATGAGCGGCGCGCTGCTGCTGTCGTTCGGCATCGAGTGCCTGGTTCGGCTGATAGACTGGGTGGTACTGGGCGGCCGGCGTTTGCGCCAGAGCCGGCCGATCGAAGACCGCGACGTGCGCGGCCTCTAAAGCTTACAAGGCCCTCTGTGGCGAGGGGATTTATCCCCGATGGGCTGCGAAGCAGACCTGAATCCTGATAACTTGAACCCATCTGGGACAACGCTTGGGGCCGCTTCGCGCCCCATCGGGGATAAATCCCCTCACCACAAATAGCCTTCAGTCAGTCAGCGTGATGTAGTCTTTGCCAACCTTGCGCGCATAGTCTCCCAGCACCTGCTGACACAGCGTCACCATCTCCTCGACCCATTCCACGCCGACTCGCCAGGACACCACCACCTGTAAGTTCGGCGGTCGCTGATCGATACCGAGCAACGTCAGTTCGCCCCGCGCCAGTTCCTCAGTCACCAATACCGGCGGCAGCACCCCAATACCAAAGCCATCACGCAACAGCCGAGTGATCGCCGACACCGAGTTCACGCAGTTCAGGCGCGGCGCCGGTACGCCGTTGGCCTGCATCAATGCCAGCAGATCCTGATGCGGTCGGGAGTTTTTCGAGTAGGTGATGATCCGCTCCTGCGCCAGTTCAGTGAGGTCGGCGTAGTCACGGTTGTAGATGGACTGGCTGGCGACGATCCAGCCCAGCGGATGGCTGGCCAACTCCAGGCTGCGGACACTTTCATGGCGGATCAGATCGGTTTGCAGAACGATGTCAAGAAAGCCCTTTTGCAGCTGATCGCAGAGGTTGAGCGAGGTATCGGCGACCAGCTCGATTTCCACTCGCGGATACACATCGGTCATCTGCGCCACCAACGGGCTGAGCCAGGTGTGAATCACCGTGTCCATGACGCCGATGCGCACCCGGCCGACTTTGCTCGAACGGGTCTCTATCGATTGCTTGAGCGCGGTCATGGTGTCGAGCATCTGCTCGGCGTAATCCAGCACTTTCAAGCCTTCGGGGGTCAGGCTGACGCCGCGTGAATCACGCAGAAACAGCTTCACCCCCAACTCACCTTCGAGCACCGCGATGCGGCTGGAAATCGACGCCTGGGTGGTGAACAGCTTGTCGGCGGTCAGGCGAAAACTCTTCAGCCGGGCGACCCAGACAAAGGTCTCGAGAAACTTCAGGTTCATGGGCAAGGCTCGGGTGACAAGTTTTTCTTATGCCTAAGGCGGGTTTTTATTCGTTGGACGCAGCAGGGCGACGCGCCCAAAAATCGGCGCATCCGGTTCCCACGATAGGCGTCGTCGGGGCTGCGAACAAGACCAATAAAAAACCTGCGGAGATAAGCCATGAGTGCTCCCAACACCCTTGAAGCATCCACGACGACGGCGCGTCCGGGACCGTTCGACTGGTATCGCAACATCAATCAGCAGGAGCGTCGCACCTTCTGGAGCTGCAAGATCGGCTACGGCCTGGACGGCATGGACACGCAGATGCTCAGTTTCGTGGTGCCGACCCTGATCGCCATGTGGGGCATCACCACCGGGCAGGCCGGGCTGATTCACACCAGCACCCTGATCGCCTCGGCCATCGGCGGCTGGGTGGCGGGGATTCTCTCCGACCGCATCGGCCGTGTGCGCACCCTGCAATTGACGGTACTGTGGTTCGCCTTCTTTACCTTCCTTTGTGGCTTCGCCCAGAGTTACGAGCAGCTGTTGATCGCGCGAACCCTGATGGGTTTCGGTTTCGGCGGTGAATGGACCGCCGGCGCGGTGCTGATCGGGGAAGTGATCCGCGCCAAAGACCGCGGCAAAGCGGTGGGCATGGTGCAGTCCGGCTGGGCGCTGGGTTGGGGGCTGACTGCGATTCTGTATGCGCTGCTGTTCTCGGTATTGCCGCCAGAGGACGCGTGGCGGGCGCTGTTCATCCTCGGCATCGTGCCGGCGATCTTTGTGATCTTCGTTCGGAGGCTGGTGAAAGACCCGGAGATCTATCGCGAAGCCAAGGCGGCGCAAACCCCGGAGAACCCGGCGAAGTTCTACGAGATTTTCGCCCCCGGCATGCTTTTCACCACGTTCCGCGCCTCCTTGCTGACCACTGGCGCACTGGGCGGGTATTACGCGATCACCTCGTGGCTGCCGACCTTTCTCAAGAACGAGCGTGGCTTGAGCGTGCTCGGCACCGGCGGTTATCTGGCGATGGTGATCATCGGCTCCTACGTCGGCTATGTGATCAGCGCTTATCTTACCGACCTGCTGGGACGTAAAAAGAACTTCATTCTGTTCGCGGTCGGCTCGTTCACCATCGTCTTGCTGTACACGCAGCTGCCGGTGAGCAACGGCGTGATGCTGTGGCTGGGCTTTCCGTTGGGCTTCTTCGCCTCGGGGATTTTCAGCGGCATGGGCGCGTTTCTCACCGAGCTGTTTCCGACGCGGATTCGCGGTTCGGGGCAGGGCTTCTGCTACAACATCGGCCGGGCGCTGGCGGCACTGTTTCCCCTGTTGATCGGTTTGCTCAGCCAGAAAGTGCCGCTGAGCGTGGGTATCGGCGCGTTTGCTGCGGTGTCCTACGGGGTGGTGATTCTCGCCGCGTTGAGCCTGCCGGAAACCCGCGGCAAGCAACTGGATGCGCAGTAACTGATAATCTGCGAGGGCATTGCCCATCGGGTATTTGTCCTACGGATAGAAAGACAAGAAGCTACAGGAGTGTTTACTGTGAGCCGCCTGTTATTGAATTGTGACATTGGCGAGAGTTTCGGCAGCTGGACCATGGGGCTGGACGCCGAGATCATGCCCTTCATCGACTGCGCCAACGTCGCCTGCGGATTCCATGCCGGTGATCCGAGCATCATGCGCAAAACCGTCAGCCTCGCGCTGAGCCATGGCGTGCAGATCGGCGCGCATCCGGCCTATCAGGATCTGGTGGGCTTTGGACGCCGTTCGATGGCGTATTCCGCGCAAGAGCTGCAGGACATCCTGCATTATCAGATCGGCGCACTCGACGGCATTTGCCGGGCGCAGGGCGGGCGCGTGAGCTACGTCAAACCCCACGGCGCGATGTACAACGACATGATGGCCAACCCGGCGCAATTGCGTGCGGTGCTTCAGGCCATCACTGCGTACGACCGCAGTTTGCCGCTGATGCTGATGGCCACCCGCGATAACTCGGCGGCGCAGCAACTCGGTGATGAATACGGCGTGACCCTGTGGTTCGAGGCCTTCGCCGATCGCGCCTACGACAGTGCTGGCCGACTGGTCTCGCGGCAACTGCCGGGCGCGGTGCATCACGACGCGCAGGTCATCATCGACCAGGCCCTGACCATCGCCCGTGGCGATGAGCTTGTTGCCAGCGACGGCAGCGCCTTGCATCTGCAGGCCAACACCCTCTGTGTGCATGGCGACAACGCCAGTTCGGTGGCCGCCGTGCAGCGCATTCGCGAGGCCTTGAATCAGCAGAGCGCGTCATGAAGCCACGGATTGAAGTGGTGGCGGTGGACTGCCTGATGCTGCGCCTGTTCGATGACATTGCCGAAGCCAACATGCCGTGGATGCTCGCCGCCAGTGAGCGTTTGCGCGCTATGTTCGGTGCGCAGTTGATTGACCTGGTGCCGTCCTACACCACGTTGATGGTGCATTACGACCTGACCGCGCTGAGCCCGAATCAGGCGCGGGAATTAATCGCCGAGGCATTGATCGACCTGTCGCCGAACGAGCAGGGTGGTGGCCAGTGTCATGTGCTGCCGGTCTGGTACGACCTCAGTGTCGGCCCGGAACTTAGCCTGTTGGCGCAGCGCAGCGGTCTGGCGGTGGACGAGGTGATCCGTCGTCACAGCGCGCGCGAATATCAGGTGTTTGCCCTCGGCTTTGCTCCGGGCTTCGCCTTCATGGGGCTGGTGGAAGAGGCGCTGGCAGCACCGCGTCTGGACACCCCGCGCAAGAAAGTCGCGGCCGGCAGCGTCGGCATCGCCGAACGGCAGACCGCCGCTTATCCGGTAGTGTCACCCGGTGGCTGGAACCTGATCGGCCGCACCCCGGCCAGATTGTTCGACCGCCATCGCGACGGCTACAGCCTGATGCAGCCCGGCGATACCGTGCGTTTTGCAGCGGTCAGTCACGCCGAATTCATCAACCTTGGCGGCGATGACACACCGCTGGAGGCGCTGGCATGAGCCGACTGACGATTGAGGCGAGCACGCCGCTGTGCCTGCTACAGGACGCCGGACGCTTCGGCGTGCGCCATTTGGGCGTGACCCAGGGCGGCGCGGCGGACTGGTGTTCGATGAGCTGGGCCAACTGGTTGCTGGCTAATGCGCTGGATGCGCCGGTGATCGAAATCACCCTCGGCGGGTTTGCGGTAATCGCGGAAGACGATTGCCTGCTGGCTCTGGCCGGGGCGGATCTTGGCGCGCAGATCGATGGCCAGCCATTGGCGCCATGGCGCAGTTTCAAATTGGGCAAAGGGCAGAAATTGCAGTTCACCCAACCATTGCTCGGCGCGCGAGCTTATCTGGCGGCGCCTGGCGGTTTTGACGCGCCACAGGTGCTGGGCAGCAGCGCCACGGTGGTGCGCGAAGAACTCGGTGGTCTCGATGGTCTGGGGTTGCCACTGACCAAAGGTGCGGCGCTGAGTTATCAGGGCAAATCGCAGCAGGTGCGTGAAGTGCCAGCGCCGCATCGGCCGGATTTTCGCCTGAATACCCCGCTGGATCTGGTGCTTGGCGCGCAGATCGGTCAGTTCAGTGGGCAGAGTCTGTTTGATGTGTTCAACAGTGGCTGGACGCTGGACAGTCGCGCTGACCGCATGGGTATTCGGTTATTGGGCAAGGCCTTGCAGTATCAGGGGCTGCCGATGATTTCCGAGGGCATTCCGTTGGGCGCGGTGCAGGTGCCGCCGGACGGGCAGCCGATTGTATTGCTCAATGATCGGCAGACCATTGGCGGCTATCCGCGCCTGGGGGCGTTGACGCCATTGGCGTTGACGCGGCTGGCGCAGTGTCTGCCGGGTGAGAAGGTGTGGCTGAGGCCGGTGGTGCAGGATGTTGCGCACCGGGAGCATGTCGAATATTTGCGGCGTTTCAGAGCTGGCTAAAAGCTTCGCGAGCAAGCCCGCTCCCACAGGTATCGAGGTGGACACAAATCTTGTTAACACCGCTGATCACTGTGGGAGCCGGGCTTGCCCGCGAAGGCGTCCGCCCAGACAACCCATTATTTGGACAGAAACCGCATCCCTTCCTCAAGCCCGCGCAGGGTCAACGGATACATCTGATCCTCGATCAAATCGCGCACGATATTGGTCGATGAGGTATAGCCCCAGGTGTCCTTCGGGTACGGATTGATCCAGATAAGCTTCTTGTATTTCTCCATGAAGCGCTGCATCCACACATAACCCGGTTCTTCGTTCCAGTGCTCGACGCTGCCGCCGGCCTGGGTGATTTCGTACGGCGCCATGGCGGCGTCGCCGATGAAGATCACTTTGTAGTCGGCGCCGTACTTGTGCAGCAGGTCTTGGGTCGAGGTGCGCTCGGAAGTGCGGCGCATGTTGTTCTTCCACACCGATTCATAAATGAAGTTGTGGAAGTAGAAGTACTCCAGATGCTTGAACTCGGTCTTGCAGGCCGAGAACAGCTCTTCGCAGATCTTCACGTGTGCATCCATCGAACCGCCGATATCGAACAGCAGCAACAGCTTCACCGTGTTGCGCCGTTCCGGGCGCATCTGGATGTTGAGCAGGCCGGCGTCTTTGGCGGTGTGGTCGATGGTGCCGTCGATGTCCAGCTCTTCCGCCGCCCCCTGGCGGGCGAATTTGCGCAGACGCCGCAGGGCGACCTTGATGTTGCGCGTGCCCAGTTCCACCGAATCGTCGAGGTTCTTGTACTCGCGCTGATCCCAGACCTTGACCGCTTTGCCTTGGCGCTTGCCGGCGTCGCCGACGCGGATGCCTTCCGGGTTGAAACCGCCGGAGCCGAACGGGCTGGTGCCGCCGGTGCCGATCCATTTATTGCCGCCGGCATGGCGTTCCTTCTGTTCTTCGAGGCGTTTCTTGAACTCTTCGATCAGCTTGTCGAGGCCGCCGAGGGACTGGATCTGCGCGCGTTCCTCATCGGTCAGCGAGCGCTCGAATTCCTTGCGCAACCAGTCTTCGGGAATCAGCGCCTGCAAATGGTCATCGAGTTTTTCCAGACCATTGAAGTAGGCGCCGAACGCACGGTCGAACTTGTCGAAATGCCGTTCGTCCTTGACCAGAATCGCCCGCGACAAGTAGTAGAACTCGTCCATGTCGGCGAAGGTCACGCGTTGTTTCAGCGCGTTGATCAGGTCGAGCAGCTCGCGCACCGACACCGGCACCTTGGCGGCACGCATTTCATTGAACAGGTTGAGCAGCATGGCATTCGCCTCTTAGCGCGAACCGCGACGGCTCATGAACGCCAGGCGCTCAAGCAGTTGCACGTCCTGTTCGTTCTTCACCAAGGCACCGGCCAGTGGCGGGATGGCTTTGGTCGGATCGCGCTCGCGCAGCACCGCTTCGCCGATGTTGTCGGCCATCAGCAGCTTCAGCCAGTCGACCAGCTCCGAGGTCGACGGCTTCTTCTTCAGGCCCGGCACCTTGCGCACATCGAAGAACACGTCCAGCGCTTCGCTGACCAGATCCTTCTTGATGTCCGGGTAGTGCACATCGACGATTTTCTGCAGGGTAGTGCGGTCGGGAAAGGCGATGTAGTGGAAGAAGCAGCGGCGCAGGAAGGCGTCCGGCAGCTCTTTCTCGTTGTTCGACGTAATGATGATGATCGGGCGCTTTTTGGCCTTGATGGTCTCGTCGATCTCGTAAACGTAGAACTCCATCTTGTCGAGTTCTTGCAGCAGGTCGTTGGGGAACTCGATGTCGGCCTTGTCGATTTCGTCGATCAGCAGAATCACCCGCTCGTCGGACTCGAAGGCCTCCCACAGCTTGCCTTTCTTCAGGTAGTTGCGCACGTCATGGACTTTTTCGTTGCCCAGTTGCGAGTCGCGCAGACGGCTGACTGCATCGTACTCGTACAGCCCCTGATGGGCCTTGGTGGTGGACTTGATGTGCCAGGTGATCAGCTTGGCGCCGAACGATTCGGCCAGTTGCTCGGCAAGCATGGTCTTGCCGGTGCCCGGCTCGCCCTTGACCAGCAGGGGCCGCTCCAGGGTGATGGCGGCGTTGACCGCCAGCTTCAGGTCATCGGTGGCGACGTAGGCCTGGGTGCCTTCGAACTTCATCTGCTAATCCTCGAACGGTAACGCCGACCTGCACAGGCAGGGCGGAGGCGAAAAATCGGATGCCTCGACTATAACGCGCAGCCCGGTCGACTGTGAACGCAGACGGCGTATTCAGTCTCTGAATGGGGCGTCACATGTTGACTCAGTTTCGGCCCGGGGCCAGTATTCAGGTATCGCCGATTTGGCGATAGCCTCTCAGGCATGACGACTAAATACCGATTTCGCGACAAATACCGCATTCAGTTGCGCGAGAAGGATCACCCGCCACCCCATGTCCACCTGATCGGAGGCGGCGTGGAAGTGATGCTTAGCCTTGAAACTGTTGAAGTCATGGCGGGCAAGGCCCCACCGCTGATTATCAAGGAAGCGCTGGCGTGGGTTGCCGCTCATCAGGTGCAACTGCTGGAGGACTGGAAACGATGTTACCCATGAAAAGACCGCGTCTGGCAGCTGTTCAGGCACTGGCAGACTTTCGATTGAAGCTGACTTTTGTTGATGGTCAGGAACTGATGCTTGACCTGGGCCGAGATATCCACGCTTATCCAGGCTTGCATCCATTACTTGATCCTGAGGTGTTTGCCTCTGCCACCCTAGACGACTATGGTTGGACTGTTGAATGGATGGAACCCGATATACAGATTGGTGCAGACACACTCTATATGGATGCATTGGCGCAAAACGCTACCGATGAAAACACCCGGATTTTCATCGATTGGCGGGCACGTACCGGACTCACTCTGAGTCAGGCAGCCGAAGCGCTGGGGGTCAGCGTCCGCAGCATCAGTCGATACAGCAATGGACGGGAGACGGTGCCAAAGGCACTGGCCTTGGCTTGTCTCGGTTGGGACTCATTGCAACAAAAATCCGCGCTGGCAGCTGAAGACTCCGGTCGATATATCGTCAATCGTAAATCTTAGCCCGCATCCGGCTTAGGCCGTTCATACCGCGCATTAAAGGCTTGAATAAAACCATTGCGCAGAATCTGCAAAAACGCTTCGAACGCGCTGATGTTCTGCTGATGCACGTTGCCGCTGAGTTCTACCTTGGTGGCGAACTGGTTTTTCGCCTGGTTCTTCAGCACGGTTTCCGTACCGCCGACCAGTGCCTCCCAGACCGAACGGAAGATGCTCTTGTCCTTGTTTTCGACGTCCTGTTGCCAGTTGAACACTTCGACGTCGCGCAGCAGTGGTTTGATGTAGCCGCTGACCTGGGCTTTTTTCGCCTGGGCTTCGATGACCACGTCGCCGTGGCCGGCATTGAAATCGAATTTGCCGTAGGCCGAGGCGAAGTCGTTCATGCGCTTGAGTTCGATGTCGCGGGCGCGCAGGCGGAACTGGAAGTCTTCGAAATTGCTCAGCGGATCGAAGGTTGCGGTGGTTTCCAGCGGGGCGTGCCCCAGCAGCAGGGCTTTGCCGTCGAAGCGGGCGTCGCGTTTGCCCTCTTTGTCGACCACGTTGGTCAGGTTATAGATGCTGGCCTCGACCTTGGTCGCGTTCATGTTCACCGGTGGCTTGGAGCTGAAGTTGCGGAAAGTGATTTTGCCGTCGTGAATCTGCACCTCGTCGAGGGTGATCGGCAGCAATTTGCCGAGTTGCTCGCGCCAGTCGGTGCCTTTACCGGTCTGGGAATTCTGCTTGTTGGGCCCGCCATCGACAAAGTTGATCTCGGGGTTGAGGAACTGTACCTGCGCTACCACGGCATGCTCGTACCACAACGAATGCCAGCTGACGGCCAGATCGATCACCGGTGCGTTGACGAACGGCACCGGCACCTTGCCGTCGACCTTGACGATTTTCAGCCCGTTGATCTTGTAGGCGCCGCGCCACAAGGCCAGATCGACGTCGGTGATCTGCCCTCGATAGTCACCCATGTCCGCCAGTTTGCCGTTCAGGTAGTCGCGCACCATGTACGGCAAGGCGATGTGCAATGCGATCAGCAACACAACGATGATGGCGAAAATGCCCAGTGGCCAACTGTAGCGACGTTTCATGAAGACAACTCCCTGACGATGTTAGCGATTGACTGTCGTGTGGCGCAGACGTTCGACCCGACTGGACTGCGCCAGGCAACAGGCATACCTTGGAAGGCTGAATTCAACGCTGCATAAGGACCCAGCCATGAGCCGTATTTTTGCTGACAACGCCCATTCCATCGGCAACACGCCGCTGGTGCAGATCAACCGTATCGCGCCGCGTGGGGTGACCATCCTGGCCAAGATCGAGGGGCGCAACCCCGGTTATTCGGTCAAGTGCCGGATCGGCGCGAACATGATCTGGGACGCCGAAAGCAACGGCAAACTCAAGCCGGGCATGACCATCGTCGAGCCGACCTCGGGCAATACCGGCATCGGTCTGGCCTTTGTCGCGGCGGCTCGTGGTTACAAGTTGATGCTGACCATGCCCGCGTCGATGAGTATCGAGCGGCGCAAGGTGCTCAAGGCGCTGGGCGCAGAGCTGGTGTTGACCGAGCCGGCCAAGGGCATGAAAGGCGCGATCGAGAAGGCCGCGGAAATCGTTGCCAGCGATACCAGCCAATACTTCATGCCGTCGCAGTTCGATAACCCGGCCAACCCGGCGATTCACGAGAAAACCACCGGTCCGGAAATCTGGAACGACACCGATGGCGCGGTGGATGTACTGGTGGCTGGCGTCGGTACCGGCGGAACCATCACCGGCGTTTCACGGTATATCAAGAATACCCAGGGCAAACCGATTCTGTCGGTGGCGGTGGAGCCGCTGTCCTCGCCGGTGATCAGCCAGGCGCTGGCGGGCGAAGAGATCAAGCCGAGCCCACACAAGATTCAGGGGATTGGCGCCGGTTTCGTGCCGAAGAACCTCGATTTGTCGATCGTAGACCGGGTAGAACAGGTCACCGACGACGAGTCCAAGGCCATGGCGCTGCGGTTGATGCAGGAAGAAGGCATCCTGTGCGGGATTTCCTGCGGCGCGGCCATGGCGGTGGCGGTTCGGCTGGCCGAGACGCCGGAGATGCAGGGCAAGACCATCGTGGTGATTCTGCCGGATTCCGGTGAGCGTTATCTGTCGAGCATGCTGTTCAGCGATCTGTTCACTGACCAGGAGAATCAGCAGTAAGCCGTTGATTCAGATCAGCCGGGATTCAGGCTCGTTATGCTAATAAATGCTTTGTTGCGCAATGCTTGACACTGAATCTTGGCCTGGGCGGGTTTTTCCCGAGGCCGGTAGTGTTTATCATGGCCGGCTGCCATGCCGAATAAAGGGCCTTGCGCAGCGTTGTCTTTATTTTAGGAGTCGTTGATGACCTTTTCGTTAGCCGCCAAGGTGTTGGTGTTGCTGCTGTTTGTCGGCAGCATCCTCTATGTGCATTTGCGCGGCAAGGCGCGTCTGCCGGTCCTGCGTCAGTTCGTCAACCACTCGGCGCTGTTCGCACCGTACAACGCCCTGATGTACCTGTTTTCGGGCGTGCCGTCCAAGCCGTATCTGGATCGCAGCAAGTTTCCGGAACTGGATGTGTTGCGCGACAACTGGGAAACCATTCGCGACGAGGCGATGCACCTGTTTGACGAAGGCTATATCCGCGCCGCCGAAAAGAACAACGATGCCGGTTTCGGTTCGTTCTTCAAGAAGGGCTGGAAGCGTTTCTACCTCAAGTGGTACGACAAACCGCTGCCGTCAGCCGAAACCCTGTGCCCGAAAACCGTGGCCCTGGTCAGTGCGATTCCCAACGTCAAGGGTGCGATGTTCGCCCTGTTGCCCGGTGGCAGCCACCTGAACCCGCACCGCGATCCGTTTGCCGGCTCCTTGCGTTATCACCTGGGCCTGTCGACGCCGAACTCCGACGATTGCCGGATCTTCGTCGACGGTCAGGTCTACGCCTGGCGCGACGGTGAAGACGTGATGTTCGACGAGACTTACGTGCATTGGGTCAAGAACGAAACCGAAAAGACCCGCGTCATCCTGTTCTGCGACGTCGAACGTCCGCTGAGCAACCGTCTGATGACTCGCATCAACCGCGCGATCAGCGCCTGGCTGGGCCGTGCTACCGCGCCGCAGAACCTTGATGACGAACGGGTCGGCGGGATCAACCAGGCCTACGCCTGGAGCAAGACCTTCAGCGACCGATTCAGTGGCGTGGTCAAGCAGTGGAAACGCCGCAATCCCAAGGCCTACCGCATCATGCGTCCGATTCTGGCGGTGGTGGTGCTGACGTTGTTGGGCTATTGGCTGTTTGGCTGAAGCTGGACGTTGCAATGAAAAAAACCGCTCCTTGCGAGCGGTTTTTTGATCAAGCGAAGGTGAAAGAGGCACCGGCGAGAACGCCTCCTGGCTCTTCAGCGGCGGGTTTTACCAAAGCTTCCCTGATTCGCTGCAACTCTTTTTCAGACAACTCCCCAGCACAGCGCTTCCTGTTGGTCGATTTGACGTCTGATGTTTTGTTTTTGACAAGACTTTTCATGGCGTCCCCGATTTGATCATTAAATGAACAGTTAAGCCGATACTAGACGTACTCGACAGGCTTCACAAGCCGTCCTTCCGAGTCGAAATCGAAACCCAGTTGCTGGTAGAGAGGAATAGCACCTGCCAGAGGCTCCTGAATTTCGATCTGTCTACTGCCAATGATTCGGGCGAAGTGAGTAACAGCGGTCAGGGCAAACGTCGCGATCCGGCTCTTGAGCGGGTGATCGTTTCCAGGCTTGCCTTCCAGACGCACAATCTTCACGCGTAACCGACTCTGGTTAGGGTTTGCAAAGCACAGTCCGCATAGCTCATGGTCGAACCAGATAGCCAGATCAAAACCCATCGGTTCTCTGGATTTCCATCTGACAATTTCCCGCCATGAGAAATGCGGGTCGAGCCATTCCTCATAAGCACTCAGAGCTAGCGTATCGACCGCTTCAAATCGAACTCTGGAGTGGTCGACATCCACGATCCCCTTCTGCTGCAAATCTTTCTGGAGTTTTGCAAAAGTATTAGAAGCCTGCTTCCTCGCCTCCGACCGATACAACTGATACCGCAAATTTGTCCGTTCCTTTGGCATGTGATCTCAAGCATTCCTTGTCTCCCCATCAACGGGCCAATCCATTGCTCATCAGCCTATGCGCCCGCCATCGAACTGTCCCTGCTGGCCCTTTGGCCAAATCATTGCAATCCATGTCCCGGGCTGGTTATAGTCGGCGCTCGTGAGTCGCACGGCTCACCTTCCAACCCTTCAAAAAAGATCAGTCCAATGCCTGCATCCCTCATCAACGCGGTAGTCGATTCAGCGGTCAACGCTGGCGTCGTGCCGTGCGGGAATCAGCAGCCTGGGCAGATCAGTCATTACCCTCCACCTGTCAGTAGCACGCCGGTGTGCAGCGTCGTAGCACCGCCGGGCGTTGGCGTCCGGGGCTGATCGGCAGTTTCTGCTGACCCCTGCGCCCGCCAGAACAACCTACTGAATTTCAGCTTCGGCTGAGTTGGCTATGTGCCTGACTACAGGTGGTATTCATGTTTGTCTTTTCGAAAAAATCCGCGCTCGCGGCGACGTCCACGAGCCTGTTCGTTCTGCTGTGGAGCAGCGGCGCGATCTTCTCCAAATGGGGCCTGGCCCACGCTTCGCCCTTTGCCTTTCTGCTGATCCGCTTTGTGATCGCCCTGTGCGGGCTGCTGTTGCTGACGCCGCTGCTCAAATTGAAGCTGCCCAAGGGCGGGCGGCCGATGCTGTATGCAATCGCCACCGGGGTGGTGCTGTTGGGCGCTTATCAGATTTTTTATCTGCTGGCGCTCAACACCCGGATCACCCCCGGCGTGATGGCGACCATCATGGGTGTGCAGCCGATCCTCACCGTGGTGCTGATGGAACGCCAGCGCTCGGCGAGCCGGATGTTCGGTCTGGCGCTGGGGCTGGCCGGTCTGATCATGGTGGTCTATCAGGGGATCGGTCTGGCCGGGATGTCCTGGACGGGCATGCTGTTCGGTCTGTTGGCGCTGGCGAGCATGACTCTGGGGTCGATCATGCAGAAGCGCATCACCGACAATCCGCTCGGCACGTTGCCGGTGCAGTACCTGGCCGGGCTGTTGTTGTGCGGGCTGTTCGTGCCGTTTCAGCCGTTTCACTTTGAACACAGCGCAGGTTTCATCGTGCCGGTGTTGTGGATGGGGCTGGTGGTGTCGGTGCTGGCGACGTTGTTGCTGTATCGCCTGATCGCCCGGGGCAATCTGGTGAATGTCACCAGCCTGTTTTACCTGGTGCCGGCGGTGACCGCAGTGATGGACTATCTGATCTTCGGCAATCGCCTGGCGGCGCTGAGTGTGCTGGGGATGCTGTTGATCATTGTCGGGCTGGCGTTTGTGTTCCGTAAAACCGGTTGATAGCCAGTTGAGGTGTGGCGGCTGATCGGCCGCCATCGCGGGCAAGCCCGCTCCCACAGGGTTTTATGTTGAACACACATGATGTGGACGACATCGATCACTGTGGGAGCGGGCTTGCCCGCGAAGACTGAGTCAGCAACGCCGCCGAATCAGCGAGCCGACACCTCTGCAGGCTTCACCACCGCAGGCTTCAACACCAGCCACAACGCCAGCGCAATCAACACCCCGCCATACAGATGCGCCATCGACAGCGGTTCATCCAGCAGCAACGCCCCCCACAGCACGCCGAACGCCGGGATCATGAAAGTCACGGTCATCGATTTGACCGGCCCGATGGAGCTGAGCAGGCGGAAATAAATGATGTAGGCAAACGCCGTGCAACCCAGGCCCAGGCCCAGCAGCGACAGCCAGACATTCCAGCCACCCCAGCTTGCCGGCGGCGCGGTGATCGCGCTGTAGCCGAACAGCGGCAACAGAAACAGCGAGGCGCCGAGCATGCTGCCCACCGCCGACAAGCGACTGTCGAGGCCACCGCTGTGATCCAGCCAGCGCCGCGTTAGGAACCCGGCGAAACCGTAGCAAGTGGTGGCGAGCAGGCAGGCGAGGGCGCCCATCAGCAATTGCAGGTCGAATGCCACCGGCCCTGCGCGCGTCAGCACGCCGACACCGAACAAGCCGAGAAACACTCCGGTCAGTTTCGCGAGCGTGAGCTTTTCACTGAAAAACAGCCCGCCAATCAACACGCCCATCAATGGCGTGGTGGCGTTGAAGATCGCCGAGTAACCGGCCGGCAACACCTGGGCCGCGACCGAATACAGCGTCGCCGGAATCCCCGAGTTGATCACCCCCAGCAACATCACGGTTTTCAGTTTGCCCTTGAAATCCCAGCTGATGCGCATCAACCCGAGGATCACCAGCAGACCGACGGCCGCAATCGAAACGCGAAAGAACGCGGTCGGAATGGTGCCGATCACCGGCGCAATGATGCGCATGAACAGGAAGCTCGCGCCCCAGATGGCTGCCAGCGACAGCATGCGGAAAATATCGACAGCGCTCACGGTGGCACTCCTTCCTTGATCGGGACGAGAGTGTTGCCGAGCGCCCTGTCGATGGCAACCGCCAATCGGGCATTTAATTTTTTGTTCAGAGCACGAAGCGTGTGACCAGACCGTTGAGGTCGATCGCCAGGCGCGACAGTTCCTGACTCGCAGCGGAGGTCTGGGTGGCGCCGGCGGCGGTCTGGGTCGACAGGTCGCGAATGGTCACCAGGTTCTGATCGACCTCGCGCGCGACCAGTGCCTGTTGCTCGGCGGCGCTGGCGATCACCAGATTGCGCTGGTTGATCTGCGAGATCGACGCGGTGATTTTCTCAAGGGCCTGGCCGGCACTGTTGGCCCGTCGCAGCGTGTGGCTGGCCTGTTCGGCGCTGCTCTGCAGGGCGCCGACGGTGGCACCGGTGCCTTGCTGGATGCTGCTGATCATCAGCTCGATTTCTTCGGTGGAGTTCTGCGTGCGCAGCGCCAGTGAGCGCACCTCGTCGGCCACTACCGCAAACCCGCGTCCGGCTTCACCGGCGCGTGCCGCTTCAATCGCCGCGTTGAGTGCCAACAGGTTGGTCTGCCCGGCGATCCCGCGAATCACCTCCAGCACCTTGCTGATGTCCTGGGCCTGAGTGGCCAGACCTTCGGCCTGTTCCGACGCACCGAGAACCGCGTCCACCAGTTCCTGAATCGAGCTGATGGTTTCGCTGACCTGCACGTGCCCGTGCTTACTGTCCTCGTTCGATGCTGCGGACGCTTCGGCGCTGGACACCGCGTTGGCCGCGACTTCATCCACGGCGGTGCTCATTTCGGTGACGGCGGTTGCAGCCTGTTCGATCTGATCGTTCTGCTGCTGCAGACCGCGGGTGCTTTGCTCCATCACCGCGCTCATCTCCTCGGCGGCGGACGCCAGTTGTTGCGCCGATTCGCTGATGCCGCGAATGGTCGAACGCAGGTTGCCTTGCATATCGCCCAAGGCGTCGAGCAGCTGCGCCGCTTCATCGCGACCGCTGCTGACGATCTGACCAGTGAGATCACCGGCGGCAATCCGCCGTGCCACCGCCAACGCCTGATTGATCGGCGTGGTGATGCTGCGGGTCAGCATCCAGGCGAGCAGCAGGGTGGCGACCAGGGCGATGACGATGATGGTCGCGACGATCCACAGCGCGCGCTGGTACATCGACTCGGCGGCCTCGGCGGCGGCGTCGGCGCCTCGCTGATTGAAGCTGATCATCTGCTCCAGCGTCTTGTCGAGCACTTTGCCCTGTGGCGCCAGGTCATTGTTCAGGCGGGCGTAGGCCTGTTCAGTCTGCCCGGCGTCGATCTGGCTGATGATCTGGTCAAGGATGCTCAGGTACTTGCCGACGTCGACACTCAGGCCGGCGAGCATCTGCCGTTCCTCATCGCTGGCGAGCAGGGCTTCATGGTCTTTGAGGCGTTGCAGCAATTCTTCGCGCTGCGCCTTGATCAGGCCTTTGCTTCTGTCGCGCACGGCCGGCTGGGTGCTGGTGATCAGGCGCAGGGATTCGAGGCGGATACTGGCAATATTGGCGGCGGCGTCATGAATGCTCTCGATGCTCGGCATCCATGACTCTTCGAGGACCGCAGCGCTTTCACGCAGGGTTTTCATTTGGCCCAGGCCAAACAGGCCGACGATTACCAACAGACTGGCCAGCACGGCGAAACTCAAACCGGCGCGCAAACCGATGCGCAGATTACGGATAAACATCAATGTGCTCCTTGATCTTGGAAAGGAAGAGGTCGTCCTCGTAGGCCGAGGATCTTGTTGTGAGGGCAGTGCTGGCGGGCTGTATATCAAAGTGCCACTATTTTGGTAAGACCAATCTGCGGATGTCTTTGAATAGTCGAGAGTCGCGAGCGGCGGGCGGGAGAGATGCAGTCCAGAGCGCTTTTGTTGATGATTGGATCCGAAAGCCAATGAATTCGCGGCTCTGGCTCAGGCGGGTGGTCAGCGTGACTGCGACTGCCGGGGCGTTTTGCTGACCGATCGGTCGAGTAAAAAACTTTGATAAAAACTGCATCGCTGTACAAGGCTTCCGCGCATTTGGCAGAAATTGCACTTCTCCTTCACGCGCATCCGTGGCTAAGCTCAGGCACAGATTTCCACTTGTCCGCCGAGGTCTACTCTATGCCGCAGCCATGGCCCGCCACCGACATCGCCCGGATGATCCTCGATGGCTTTGACGATTACCGCGAGCATTTCCGGCGGATCACCGACGGCGCGCGTGAGCGCTTCGAGCAGGCGCGCTGGCAGGAAACGCAGACCGCATCGGCGGCGCGGATCAACCTCTATGAAGAAAAGGTCGGCGAAACCATCGGCCGCTTGCGCGAGCACTTCGACGACGAAACGTTGATGAATGTCAGTTGCTGGCCGCTGGTGAAAAGCGCCTACATCAGCGTGATCGACCTGCGCTTCGACGATGAGCTGTCGGAGACCTGGTACAACTCAATCTTCTGCGGACTGTTCAGCCATGACTTGATCAGCGATGGCTGCATGTTCATCCATACCACGCGCCCGAGCCTGCGCCGCGCCAGGGCCGCGCAAACCCGCACCTACAAGCCACAGGGACAGTTGGCGTCGATGCTCGCCAGCATCTTCGCCGACTACCGCTTCAGCGAGGACTACGCCGATTTGCCCGGCGACCTGCAGCGCCTCGAAGCGCAACTGCGCGAGAACCTGCCGGACTGGGTATGCAAGGATCCGGAGCTGAGCGTCGAGCTGTTTTCCTCGGTGCTGTATCGAAACAAAGGCGCGTACCTGGTCGGGCGCATCTACACTCGCGACGAGCAGTGGCCGCTGGTGATTCCGCTGCTGCACCGCGAAGGCCGGGGGATTCAGATCGATGCGCTGATCACCGACGAAGCCGACGTGTCGATCATCTTTTCCTTCACCCGTTCGTACTTCATGGTCGATGTCGCGGTGCCGGCGGAATTCATCGGTTTCCTGCGGCGCATCCTGCCGGGCAAGCATATTGCCGAGCTGTACACCTCGATCGGCTTCTACAAACACGGCAAATCCGAGTTTTACCGCGCGCTGATCAATCACCTGGCCAGCACCGACGACCAGTTCATCATGGCCCCCGGCGTGCGCGGCATGGTCATGAGCGTGTTTACCCTGCCGGGCTTCAACACGGTGTTCAAGATCATCAAGGACCGTTTCTCGCCGTCGAAAAACGTCGATCGGGCGACGGTGATCGAGAAGTATCGGCTGGTGAAAAGTGTCGACCGGGTCGGGCGCATGGCCGATACCCAGGAGTTCGCCGATTTCCGCTTTCCGTTGAGCAAGTTCGATCCGGCGTGCCTTGAAGAACTGCTGGAAGTCGCGCCGTCGACGGTCTCGGTCGAAGGCGACACAGTGCTGATCCGCCACTGCTGGACCGAGCGCCGCATGACCCCGCTCAACCTCTACCTGGACAACGCCAACGAAGCCCAGGTGCGCGAGGCGCTGGAGGATTACGGTCTGGCGATCAAGCAACTGGCGGCCGCCAACATCTTCCCCGGCGACATGCTGCTGAAGAACTTCGGCGTCACCCGTCACGGGCGCGTGGTGTTCTATGACTACGACGAAATCTGCTTTCTGACCGAAGCCAACTTCCGCCACATCCCCGCGCCGCGTACGCCTGAAGACGAAATGGCCTCGGAGCCCTGGTATTCGATCGGCCCGCTGGACGTGTTCCCCGAAGAGTTTCCGCCGTTCCTGTTTGCCGATGCCGGGCAGCGCAAGCTGTTCGATCAACTGCATGGCGAACTGTACAACGCCGATTACTGGAAGGGCCTGCAAGAGGCCATCCGCGCCGGCAAGGTCATCGACGTCTTCCCCTATCGGCGCAAGGGCCTGGATAACGAATAACAGCAGCTGAAAGTACCAAGCTGCAAGCTACAAGTGAGAAGCCGCTTTGAACTTGCGGCTTGTAGCTTGCCGCTTGTAGCTGCTTTTCTGCGACAATCCGCCCCCTGCATAAACAGACGACCGAATTGCGTACCCGATGACCGACGAATCGCCCTCCATCGACAAACTGCTGAAAAACCTCGATCACGCCATGCTCGCCGACCGTCACCGGCTGCGGCGGCAGTTGCTTGAGCTGCGCAAGAAACCCGACGAGGCCAAGCTGGCCCAGTGGGTGGCGCGTATGCAGGCGTCCTGTGATCAGGTGCTGGCGCGCAAGGCCAGCCTGCCGGTGATTCGTTACGACGACAGTCTGCCGATTGCGGCCAAGCGCGATGAAATCAAGGCGGCGCTGGAAAAGCATCAGGTGCTGATCATCGCCGGCGAAACCGGTTCGGGCAAAACCACCCAGTTGCCGAAAATCTGTCTGGAAATCGGTCGCGGTCAGCACGGTCTGATCGGCCACACCCAGCCGCGCCGGATCGCTGCGCGCAGCGTCGCCAGCCGGGTCGCCGAAGAACTCGGCACGCCGTTGGGCTCGCTGGTCGGCTATCAGGTGCGTTTCGAGGATCAGAGCGACGCCAACACCCTGATCAAACTGATGACCGACGGCATTCTGCTGGCGGAAACCCAGAACGATCGCTACCTCGAGCGCTACGACACGATCATCGTCGACGAAGCCCACGAACGCAGCCTCAACATCGACTTCCTGCTCGGTTACCTGAAAACCCTGCTGCCGCGCCGCCCCGACCTGAAAGTCATCATCACTTCGGCGACCATCGATCTTGAGCGTTTCTCCAAGCATTTCGACGATGCACCGATTGTCGAAGTCTCCGGGCGCACCTTCCCGGTGGAGACCTGGTATCGCCCGCTGACTTTGGAGCAGGACGAAGAGGGTAACCGTGTCGAGGACGACCTGACCGTCGATCAGGCGATCCTCGCCACCCTCGACGAAATCGCCGCCTACGAGCGCAGCGAACGCCGCAGTCCGGGTGACGTGCTGGTGTTTCTGCCCGGCGAGCGCGAGATTCGCGACGCTGCCGACATGCTGCGCAAGGCTCAGCTAAAACACACCGAAATCCTGCCGCTGTACGCGCGCCTGTCGCCGGCCGAACAGCAGCGGATTTTCCAGTCGCACCCAGGCCGGCGCGTGGTGCTGGCGACCAACGTCGCCGAGACTTCGCTGACCGTGCCGGGCATCCGTTACGTGATCGACAGCGGTACCGCGCGCATCAGTCGTTATAGCTACCGCGCCAAGGTTCAGCGGCTGCCGATCGAGGCGATTTCCCAGGCCAGCGCCAACCAGCGTAAAGGCCGTTGCGGTCGGGTCGAGCCGGGTATTTGCGTGCGTTTGTACAGCGAGGAAGATTTCCTCGGCCGGCCGGAATTTACCGACCCGGAGATTCTGCGCACCAACCTCGCCGCCGTAATCCTGCAGATGCTGCACCTGCGCCTCGGCGAGATCACCGCGTTCCCGTTCATCGAGCCGCCGGACGGCAAGGCGATCAGCGACGGTTTCAACCTGCTGCAAGAACTCTCGGCGGTGGATCGCAACAGCCAGCTGACACCGCTGGGTCGCCAGTTGGCGCGTCTGCCGGTGGACCCGCGCATGGGCCGCATGCTGCTTGAAGCGGCCAAGCTCGGCAGCCTGCAGGAAGTGCTGATCGTCGCCAGCGCGATGTCGATTCAGGACCCGCGCGAGCGTCCGCCGGAGCGCCAGCAAGCGGCCGACCAAGCGCACGCGCAATGGAAGGACAGCGATTCGGACTTCGCCGGGCTGGTCAATCTCTGGCGTGGTTTTGAAGAGCAGCGCCAGGCGCTGACCGCCAGCCCGCTGCGCAACTGGTGCCGCAAGAACTTCCTCAACTATCTGCGCTTGCGCGAGTGGCGCGACTCCCATCGCCAGTTGAGCCTGATCTGCCGCGACATGCAGTTGAGCCTGAACAAGGAGCCGGCGGATTACCCGAAACTGCACAAAGCGGTGCTGGTCGGCCTGCTTAGCCAGATCGGCCAGAAAACCGAAGACGGCGACTACCTTGGCGCGCGTCAGCGACGGTTCTGGATTCACCCGTCGTCGGGCATCGGCAAGAAACGTCCGCAGTGGCTGATGACCGCCGAACTGGTGGAAACCACCAAGCTCTATGCGCGCATGGTCGCCAAGATCGACGCCGACTGGATCGAGCCGCTGGCCGGGCATTTGATCAAGAAAAACCACTTCGAACCGCACTGGGAGAAGAAGCGCGGCCAGGTTGTTGCTTATGAGCAGATCACTCTGTTCGGGCTGATCGTGGTCGGCCGCCGTCCGGTGCACTACGGCCCGGTGGATCCGGTGGTTTCGCGTGAACTGTTTATCCGCGAAGGTCTGGTGCGCGGCGAGATTCAGTCGAAAGCCAAGTGTCTGAGCGCTAATAAACAACTGCTCGAACAGCTCGACGAACTGGAAGCCAAGGCCCGGCGCCGCGACATCCTCGCCGACGAAGAAACCCTGTATGCGTTCTACGACGCACGCTTGCCGGCGGAGATTCACCAGACTGCGACCTTCGACAGCTGGTATCGGGTCAACAGCCAGAAGAATCCGCAGTTGCTGATCATGCGCGAGGAAGACGTGTTGGCCCGCGAGGCCAGTGAGGTCACTGCGCGCGATTACCCGGACACGCTGCACATCGGCGATCTGGAGCTGGCGCTCAGTTATCACTTCGAACCCAATCACCCGCGCGATGGCGTGACCCTTCGCGTGCCGGCGCCGCTGTTGCCGATGCTGCCGCCGGAGCGCCAGGAATGGCTGGTGCCGGGGTTGATCGAGGCCAAGTGCATCGCGCTGGTGCGCAACCTGCCGAAAGCCTTGCGCAAGAACTTCGTGCCGGTGCCGGACTTCATTAAAGCTGCACTGCAACGCATGACCTTCGCCGAGGGCTCGCTGCCGCAAGCGCTCGGTCGCGAGCTGCTGCGCATGACCGGGGCGCGGGTCAGCGATGAGGCATGGGCGGAAGCTGCGCAGCAGGTCGAAGCGCATCTGCGGATGAACCTGGAAATCGTCGACGCTCAGGGCAAGTTCCTTGGCGAGGGCCGCGATCTGGCTGAACTCACCGCACGTTTCGCCGAAGCCAGTCAGGCTGCTTTGGCGGTGCCGCAAACAGCAAAAAGTCAGCAACCGGTGGAGGCCAAGGTTTTCGCTCCGGTGGCGGAAAAGACTCAACAGAAGATCGCCGGGCTGTCGATGACGGTGTATCCGGCGCTGGTGGAAGAGGGCGGCACGGTCAAGGAAGGGCGTTTTTCGACCCCGGCCGAAGCCGAGTTCCAGCATCGCCGCGCCTTGCAGCGGCTGCTGATGCAGCAACTGGCCGAACCGGCGAAGTTTCTGCGCGGCAAACTGCCGGGCATCACCGAGCTGGGCTTGCTCTATCGCGAACTGGGCCGCGTTGACGCGCTGGTCGAAGACATTCTGCTGGCCAGCCTCGACAGCTGCATTCTGGACGGCGAAGACCCATTGCCGCGTGACGGCGCCGGTCTGGCGGCGTTGGCTGAACGCAAGCGCGGCAGCTGGACCGAACACGCCGAGCGCGTGGCGCGGCTGACGCTGGAGATTCTCAAGCTGTGGCACGGTCTGCAAAAACGCTTCAAGGGCAAGATCGACCTGGCGCAAGCGGTCGCGCTCAACGACATCAAGCAGCAAATCAACAATCTGGTGTATCCGGGGTTTGTCCGGCAAACGCCGATGCAATGGCTCAAGGAGTTGCCGCGTTATCTCAAAGCGGTCGAGCAGCGTTTCGAGAAACTGGGTGCGCAGGTGCAGAAGGATCGGGTCTGGAGCGGCGAACTGGCCGGGCTCTGGAGCCAATACCAGACCCGCGCCGCCAAGCATGCCCAGGAAGGCAAGCGCGATCCGCAGCTTGAACTGTACCGCTGGTGGCTGGAGGAATACCGGGTATCGCTGTTCGCCCAGCAGTTGGGGACGAAAGTGCCGATCTCCGACAAACGCCTGAGCAAGCAGTGGGGTCAGGTGGAACCCTGATCCGACGACGTTCAACGATCTGTAGGAGCTGCCGAAGGCTGCGATCTTTTGATCTTTGTTTGTGAAAAGACAAGATCAAAAGATCGCAGCCTTCGGCAGCTCCTACAGGGGGGTAAGCGGGAGAAGGCGCCAAAAGCCAAGGTTTATGGCAAACTTCGCGACCATAAATGCCGTTTTCGCGACCCAGAGCCTTCACCAAGGTCGCGGCTGCAATAAAAGATGCCAGGTCAGCGTCCCGCGGACGGGAATAGACCCTTTGTGTGTTGGTACGTCGGTGCCAGCGCTTTCTGCCTGAACAGATTAGAGAAACGACCATGCATAACGTCGTCATCAGCGGCACCGGCCTGTATACCCCGGCCAACAGCATCTCCAACGAAGAGCTGGTGCAGTCTTTCAATGCTTATGTCGCGCAGTTCAACGCGGACAACGCCGAAGCCATCGCCCGCGGTGAAGTGGAGGCGCTGACCGAATCCAGCGCCGCGTTCATCGAAAAGGCCTCGGGCATCAAGAGCCGTTTCGTCATGGACAAGGACGGCATCCTCGATCCGCAACGCATGGCCCCGCGCCTGCCGGAGCGTTCCAACGACGAATGGTCGGTACTTTGCCAGATGGCCATCGGCGCCGCCGAACAGGCCCTGCAACGTGCCGGCAAGACCGCTGCGGACATCGACGGCGTAATTGTCGCTTGTTCCAACCTGCAGCGCGCCTACCCGGCAATCGCCATCGAAGTTCAGGAAGCGCTGGGCATCCAGGGTTTCGGTTTCGACATGAACGTCGCCTGCTCATCCGCCACCTTCGGCATCCAGCAGGCCGCCAACACGGTGCAACTGGGCCAGGCCCGGGCGATCCTGATGGTCAACCCGGAAGTCTGCACCGGTCACCTGAACTTCCGCGACCGCGACAGCCACTTCATTTTCGGTGACGCCGCCACTGCCGTGGTCATCGAGCGTGCCGATACGGCGACGTCGAAATACCAGTTCGACGTGGTCAGCACCAAACTTCTGACCAAGTTCTCCAACAATATTCGCAACAATTTCGGCTTCCTCAACCGCGCGGCGGAAGAGGGCATTGGCACCCGCGACAAACTGTTCGTGCAGGAAGGCCGCAAGGTGTTCAAGGACGTCTGCCCGATGGTCGCCGAGCTGATCGGTGAGCACCTGGAAGAAAACAAACTCAACGTCGCTGACGTCAAGCGCTTCTGGTTGCACCAGGCCAACCTGAGCATGAACCACCTGATCGTGCGCAAACTGCTGGGCCGCGAAGCCACCGAAGAAGAGGCGCCGGTGATTCTTGATACCTACGCCAACACCAGCTCCGCAGGTTCGGTGATTGCCTTCCACAAGTATCAGGATGATCTGGCCGCCGGTTCGCTGGCCGTGCTGAGCTCGTTCGGCGCCGGTTACTCGATCGGCAGCGTGATCTTGCGCAAGCGCTGAGTTCACCATCCTGTGGCGAGGGGGCTTGCCCCCGTTGGGCCGCGAAGCGTCCCCCAGCCGAATACCATCGGTAATGGGTGACTGCTACGCAGTCGAACGGGGGCAAGCCCCCTCGCCACAATTATTTTCTGTGCCGAAATGCCAGTGGATATGACACGAGGTCTGCATGGCCGCAACAGACGACACTCAACTGCTCGAACGCCTGCTGGCGGGCGAACAAAAAGCTTTCAAGGAACTGGTCAGCACCTACCAGAGCGCCATGCGCGCCGTGGCGTACGCCATCGTTGGCCAGCGTCACGTCGAAGAAGTGGTGCAGGATGCCTGGTTGTCGGTGGTGCGCCATATCGGCGGCTTCGAGGGCCGCTCCAGTCTCAAGACCTGGCTGCTGACCATCACCGCCAACTCGGCCAAGAGTCGTTACAAACAAAATCGCCGCGAAGTGTTGATGGATGACCTGCCATCGCCGCACGGCACCATCGACGACGATCGTTTTTCCCCCGGTGACGGCCACTGGCTGGTGGCACCGTTCGCCTGGCATCAGGACACCCCGGAAGCCTTGCTCACCGAAGGCGAATTGCGCGATTGCCTGGAGCACACCTTGCTCAGCCTGTCGGAACTGCAGAGCAGCGTATTGCTGCTGCGCGAGCGTCAGGGGCTGGAGCTGGAGGAGATCTGTAATCTTCTGGAGATCTCGCTCTCCAATGTCCGTGTGCTGCTGCATCGTGCGCGGCTGAAAGTCTTCGCCACGGTGGAGCATTTTGAGGAGACCGGCGAATGCTGACCTGTAAGGAACAAGTGGCACGTTCCAGCGATTATCTTGATGGCCAGTTGAGCTTTCGCGAGAAGCTGCTGGTGCGTCATCACCTGATGTTTTGCCCCAACTGTCGGCGCTTTATGCGGCAGATGCGGTTGATGCAGGCCACGCTCAAGGCGATGCCGGAGAAACCGGAAGAGGGTGTGGATGCGCTGGCTGAACGTCTGGCCGAACAACGTCGCCAGGAAAAATAAACCCCTGTAGGAGCTGCCGAAGGCTGCGATCTTTTGATCTTTAAAAACAAGATCAAAAGATCGCAGCCTTCGGCAGCTCCTACAGGGGCAACAGGCTGACACAGAAGAAACGAACGGATGATGGGGATCGTTTCGCCTGCGCCAGGCTATTGGATAACGCGGTTTAGAACTTCGCTTCCGCATCCAGCTGCAGGGTGTTGGTGTCGGCGTCACGCTGGGTACGGCTGGAGAAGTCGGCCTTGGTCAGGAAGTAGGTGGCGCCGATGGCGAAGTTCTTGTCGATGTCATAACCGACCTTGAACTTGTGCCCACGGGAACCGGTGGTGCCGTTGGCGAAGTCGGAGTCGGTGAATGCGCCGACCACGGCGTCACGCTGCACGTCACGATAGTTGTAGTCGAGGTTCAGGCCGAACACTTTCGACTTGGCGCCGATCAGCCACGCGGTATCGGCATCGGTGATGGCATCGTTGTTCTTCACGTACTGGCCGTAGAACGACAGCGGCATTGGCAAACCACCGATATCGATCTGGCTGAAGCCTTCGTACAGACGGAATTCGTTGTTCGCCGAGTTGCCGTTAACCGACAGCGCGCACGGTGTGGAAGTACCGGTGCAGCGGCTGTCTTCGTCGTTCTGGTAGGCGTAGACGCTGCCGCCCAGGGTCAGTTTCAGGTTGTCGGTGAGGGTGAAGCGGCTACCCAACTGGCCAGCGGTCAGGCGCAGGTCGTGGCGAAATTGCACGCCTTCGCCGTCGACGTTGTCCTTGAGGGTGTAGTTACCCAGGCTGCCGAACAGCTCGGCGCTGCTGCCCAGTGGGTATTTGTAGGTTACGGCCAGACCTTCCGGGTTGATGTCGCTGTCCCAGATCACGTCGCCCATGCTGACCCACGGTTGCAGCATTTTGCCGCCGATCACGTGCAGGTTCTTGATCGCATCCGGGTGGTAGTCGATGTAGCCCAGGTCCAGCCAGATCTGCTTCTTGTCGAAGTAGTTGTCCATGTCCTGGTTGGTCGAGCGTGCATCGTCGCCGCCGCCGGTGGCGATACGGATGCCGGTGTCGACTTGCGGATTGATCTCGGTGTAGGCACCCAGACGCGCACGGATACGCTGGCGATCCTTGTCGCGGCCACCGTTGTTCGATTCGCCGTCGATTTTCACGGTTTCCTGGCGAATGCGTACGTCGCCCTTGAACTGGGTCTTGGCCGCCCAGGCGAGTTTCTGGTCGAAGGAACTCAGCTCATTGGTTTTCTTCGCGGTTGCCGCGATTTGCTCGTTGGTCTCTTGCTGCGCCTGCTGGGCGATTTGCTGAGCCTTCTGATCCTTGGCCAGTTCAGTTTGCAGTTCAATGTACTGCGCCTGGGAAATGGAACCGTTAGCCTTGAGCATGTCGAGCAGTTTGGCGTCGACTGCAGCGCTGGCCGGAACGCTCATGGCCAGCAACAGGCCACCGCACAGGGCCGCCGCAGTTTTCGTGGAAGCAAGACGCATAGCAATCTCCGAAGATGAGAGGGGATGGCTGAGCCATCCTGGGCACACCGACGTGGACGTCGGAAAACAGTGTCCGGGTAGAACCCGGCGCTCTAAAAACAGGAGCGAGTATCGCGATGGTTTATGACAGAGCAGTGGCTAAGTGATGTCATGTCGATGACGATGCAAAATCACTCTGAACTATCGCGCTAGAGCACTGTCGCCCGAATGAGCGTGTGCGATGGTGGCCGATCGGCGATACTCGCCGGGCTTTGACGCCAAGATGTGGAGAGCCAGTTGATGCCGTTGCAACGCCTGCAAAACCTGTCAGAAATCGCCCCGGCGACCTGGGATGCGCTGGTGCCCGAGAACCAGCCGTTCCTGCGCCACGGGTTCCTCAGCGCACTGGAAGACAGCGGCAGCGTCGGCCCTCACACCGGCTGGCAACCCGAGCATCTGCTGCACGTTAAAGATGATCGGTTGATCGCTGCACTGCCCAGCTACCGCAAATGGCACTCCTACGGCGAGTACGTGTTTGATCATGGCTGGGCCGATGCCTGTGCCCGGGCCGGCATCGATTATTACCCCAAGTTGCTGACCGCGGTACCGTTCAGTCCGGTCGGTGGTCCGCGCCTGCTGGCTGCTCGGGTCGAAGATGGCTTCGAACTGCTCAAGAGCCTGCCGGGTTATCTAGAGATCGAAGAACTTTCCAGCGCTCATATCAACTTTACCGACCCGTTCACCGACGCCGCCATGGCCGAGCAGCCAGGTTGGCTGCAGCGCATCGGCTGTCAGTACCATTGGCAGAATCGCGGTTATCGGGACTTTCAGGACTTTCTTGACATGCTCAGTTCGCGCAAGCGCAAGCAGATGCGCAAAGAGCGCGAGCAAGTGGCGGGGCAGGGCTTCGAGTTCGAGTGGCTGCAGGGGCGGGAGCTGGACGAGGCGCAATGGGACTTTGTCTACGCCTGCTACGCCAATACCTACGCCGTGCGTCGACAGGCGCCGTACCTGACGCGCGAATTCTTCAGTCTGCTGGCCGAGCGCATGCCGGAGTCGATTCGCGTGGTGTTCGCCCGACAGGGCTCACGGCCGGTGGCAATGGCCTTCAGTCTGGTCGGGGGCGACAGCTTCTACGGACGCTATTGGGGATGTCTGGCCGAGTTTGACCGGCTGCATTTCGAGACGTGTTTCTATCAGGGCATGGACTATGCGATTGCCCAGGGGTATCAGCGCTTTGATGCGGGTGCTCAGGGGGAACATAAACTGATTCGCGGTTTTGAACCGGTGATCACCCACTCGTGGCACTACCTGCGCCATCCCGGCCTGAAGGCCGCAGTAAAAGACTTTTTGCAACAGGAACGTGCTGGGGTGTTGGCTTATGTAGCAGAGGCGGTCACGGCTCTTCCTTATAAACAGACTTGATGTCTCCACCGGATTCGATGGCACGCAATTGCAAGGTGACAGCACAAGGCCCGAAATGATTCGGGCCTTGTGCTGGTGTGCCCACTATTAAGCAGGCCAAGACAAGAAGTTAGAAACCTGCACCGGCAAAGCAATTCGCCAGGCCCTTCTCGGCGGCCACTTTGTCAAACTCTTCGATAGTGGCAATCGACGAGTAATAATAAATCATCAGTCCGGGTTTTTTGGCAACTTTGCAAGTGTATACATTGGCTGGTCGCCCGCATTGCGTAACGCCGGTACCGCCATTTACCGAACACTTTATTTCCGGACGTACTTCCGACAACGCTTCGGCGATGTTGAATGCGATAGGCGTGTCGCTGTCCACGGTTGGCGATAGCACCGCCGAGGCGAAACCCGAATAAGTGGCAGCGATGAATAAGGACAGAATAATGGTTTTGTAATTTTTCATTTCAGTTGACTCGATTTTTAGTGTTGTTTTTATGCGAATTAGTTTGGTAGTGCGTGACGTGTGTGATCGCCGTAAGCTCCCGTTTTTGGTAACTTTCGTCATCAAAGCGCGACTTTGCTCGAAGGGGCAGGTGCGCCTGATTTAACCCGTGTCGATCGGCCGTTACCACTCCCAATGGGTGGCGTTATCTTTGTCCAGCCAGACTTTGCAGTTCTTTAAACCCAATGTCTTGGCGGAGTCGGTATTCATGAACTCTTCGGCGGTGGGCGCTTCGTGATAAAAGCGTTTGAACTTCCAGATGTAATTCTTGAAGTCGTCGCTGTACTGCTGGCAGCGATAAACGTTGGTGGTTCCGTTTTCGGCGGCGAACGCGCTGTTTTGCATCAGACCAGTAGTCAGTGCAAGGGCAATCATGCTCTTGATCAAAGTATTCATGTCTCAGTCCTTGAGAAGCGAATGTTTTAGTGTGTGAAGTAAGTTGCTGAGGTTCACGCTTTTAAAGTAATACGGATGTTCGGGAATGTCAGCGATTACGCTGTTTCAGGATGTTTGATGTTGCCGAGGTGTTAGTTGAAAAAAACGCATCGCTAGTTATAGCGATGCGGATTTTAAGTTGAGCAGTATTCTTGATAGGTGTGCTATCGAGACTATCGAGTTGTGCTGCCTTGGCGATTTACGACAGGTTCCAGCTGTAACCTTGGCTGACTACAGCAGGGATTCGTGGATTTCCAGCGACCCCAGAAGCAAAGATCGCAGCCTTCGGCAGCTCCTGCACCGATTCCTGTAGGAGCTGCCGCAGGCTGCGATCTTTTGACCTTGCGGTTTCAATCAATCCCGACAAACCCGCCGGTCTGATGCGCCCACAGCCGCGCATACAAGCCGCGATGCGCCAGCAGTTCGGCGTGGGTGCCGCTCTCGGCGATCTTGCCGTTTTCCAGCACCACCAGGCGGTCCATGCGCGCGATGGTCGAGAGACGGTGGGCGATGGCGATCACGGTTTTGCCCTGCATCAGGGTTTCCAGGCTTTCCTGGATTGCCGCTTCGACCTCCGAATCGAGCGCCGAGGTCGCTTCGTCCATGATCAGGATCGGCGCGTCCTTGAGCAGCACCCGTGCGATGGCGATGCGCTGACGTTGGCCGCCGGACAGTTTCACCCCGCGTTCACCGACATGCGCATCGAAACCGGTGCGACCTTCGGCGTCCGACAGCAACGGAATGAACTCGTCGGCCCGCGCCTTGTGCACCGCGTCCCAGAGTTCGGCATCGGTGGCGTCAGGCTTGCCGTACAGCAGGTTGTCGCGGATCGAGCGGTGTAGCAACGAAGTGTCCTGAGTGATCATGCCAATCCGCGCGCGCAGGCTTTCCTGGCCGACTTCGGCGATGTTCTGCCCGTCGATCAGAATTCGCCCGCCCTCGACGTCGTACAGCCGCAGCAGCAGGTTGACCAAGGTCGATTTGCCGGCGCCGGACGGTCCGATCAGGCCAATCTTCTCCCCCGGTTTGATGGTCAGGTTGAGGTCGCCGATGATGCCTTTCTTCTTGCCGTAGTGAAAATCCACCTGCTCGAAACGCACTTCGCCACGGGCCACGGCCAGCGGTTTGGCCTGCTCCTGGTCGGTGACGCTGACCGGTTGCGAGATGGTCTGCAGACCGTCCTGAACCATGCCGATGTTTTCGAAAATGCCGGTGACCACCCACATGATCCAGCCGGACATGTTGACGATGCGGATCACCAGACCGGTAGCGAGCGCGATAGCACCCACGGTGATCAGCGACTGCGTCCACAGCCACAGCGCCAGCGCGGTGGTACCGACGATCAGCAGGCCGTTCATGGCAGTGATCACCACGTCCATGCTGGTGACCACGCGACCAGCCATTTGCGCCTTGACCGTCTGTTCTTCGATGGCTTCCTTGGCGTAGTGCTGCTCGAAGTTGGTGTGGGCGAACAGCTTGAGGGTGGCGATGTTGGTGTAACCATCGACGATGCGGCCCATCAGTTTCGAACGGGCGTCGGAGGCTTCTACCGAACGGTTTTTGACCCGTGGCACGAAGTAATACAACGCGCCAATGTAAGCGACGATCCATGTCAGCAGCGGGATCATCAGGCGCCAGTCGGCTTCGGCGAACAGCACCAGCGAGCTGATCGCGTAGATCACCACGTGCCACAGCGCATCCACCGCCTGCACCGCCGAATCACGCAGCGAGTTGCCGGTCTGCATGATGCGCTGGGCGATACGTCCGGCGAAGTCGTTCTGGAAGAAATTCAGACTCTGCTTGAGCACATAGCTGTGGTTCTGCCAGCGAATCATGCTGGTCATGCCTGGGCTCAGGGTCTGATGCACCAGCAGGTCGTGCAGGCCGAAGAAAATCGGCCGCAGCACCAGGGCAACCACCAGCATCCACGTCAGTTCGAGGGCGTGGTCGCTGAAGAAATTCGGGTTGGGGGTGCCTTGAGCCAGGTCGATGATGCGGCTCAGGTAACTGAACAGCGCCACTTCGATCAATGCGGCAAACAGGCCGACCACCAGCAGGGCGGCGAAACTCGGCCAGACCTGTTTCAGATAATAGGTGTAGAAAGGCCAGACACGATCCGGAGGGGAAGCGGTCGGGGCGTCGCGGAATATGTCGATCAGTTGTTCGAAACGGCGATAGAGCATCAGATAACCGCCCGGTAGCCGGGCTCTCCTTTTATCGGTGTGAGCGGCGCGGGATCAGGCCTGCGCCGCTCGGAACGCCCTGTACAGCTTAGTCGATGACTTTGGCCGATTTGATGATCACAGGGTCGGCAGGCACGTCTTGCATACCGCTTTTGCTGGTGGTTTTCGAGTTGACGATGACGTCGACCACGTCCATGCCTTTGACGACTTTGCCGAATACAGCATAACCATCGCCTTGGTCGAGGAAATCGTTGTCCTTGACGTTGATGAAGAACTGGCTGGTCGCCGAGTCAGGCACCGAGGTGCGCGCCATGGACAAGGTGCCGCGCACGTTGGCCAGACCGTTTTTGTGTTCGTTTTTGATCGGCGCCTTGGTGTCTTTCTGTTGCATCTGCGGGGTGAACCCACCACCCTGGACCATAAAGCCCGGGATCACGCGGTGAAAAATCGTGTTGGTGTAAAAACCGCTGTTGACGTAATCGAGGAAGTTCTTGGTACTGATCGGCGCCTTGACCGGGTCCAGTTCGATTTCGATCTGGCCGTTGCTGGTGTCCAGCAGCACGTGCGGCGCTTTGGCCGGGGTGGCGGCCATCAGGTTGGCAGCAAACAGCACGGTGCCGGCGGCGAGGGCGAGTTTTTTCAGCATGGGTCAGTGATCCTGAGATTGAATATCGGCTGTGGCGAGAAACTCCAGCAGCGTTTGGTTGAAGCGTTCGGGTTGATCGAGCGGGGTGGCGTGGCGCGAATCGGCGATCACCACCAGCCGCGCATCGGGCAGCAGCTTTACATAGGTTTCTTTCAGCGCCACCGGTGTGTAATCACGGTCGGCGGTGACGATGAGCGTTGGACAGGTCACCCGGGAAAGTCGTTCCTGCACGCCCCAGCCAACAATCGCATCGAAGCTGGCGAGATAAGCACGTTTGTCGTTTTTTGCCCAGCGCTCGGCCATTTTTTGCCGCAAATTCGCCTGTTCCGGCTTGGGAAAAAGTTTGCTGCCCAACGCTTTGCCGATGCTCGCGAGGCTGAGTACGCGCATCAGGCTCCAGCGCTTGAACCATTGCCAGTAATCGTCGCGGCTGCGGATTTTGACTTCGGGGGCGCTGTTGACGATGGTCAGGCTTTTCAGGCTCTGCGGCTGATCGACAGCGAGTTGAAAACCGATCATCCCGCCCATCGACAAGCCGACATAGTGCACCGGGCCAAGCTGCAAATGCTCGATCAATGCCAGCACATCAGCGCTGAAACCGGCGATGCTGTAACGCTCGCGGGGTTTGTCCGAGCGACCGTGACCGCGTATGTCCAGAACGATTACCCGGTAGTGCGCCGACAACGCGGGGATCTGCATTTCCCAGTCCAGGGTGCTCGAACCAAGCCCGTGAACCAACAGCAACGGCGTCCCCTGGCCATATTCCTCGTAGTACAGGTTGCAACCTTGGTGCGTGAAATAGGCCATTGCTCAACTCCGTGTCAGGCTTGTTCAGGGGCGGCGAACGGCGCGTCCAGCGGCAAGGTGTCGAAGGTGCGCAACAGTTCAATGAGGATTTGTGTCGCCGGGCCCAGTGGTTTGTCCTTGTTCGAGTACAGATAGAAGCTGGAATTGCGGTTCCCGCCCCTGTCCAACGGTAGCAGCTTGAGCGAGCCATCCTTCAGTTCCCGCTCGATCATGTGCCGCGGCAACCAGGCAAAACCCAGGCCGCTGCTGACGAAGGTGGCGGCGGTGGCGAGGCTGCCGACGGTCCAGCGCTGCTCGGCGCCGAGCCAGCCGACGTCACGCGGTTGCTGGCGCCCGGAGTCGCGGATCACCACCTGCATCTGGGTTTCCAGGTCCTGGAAACTCAGTTCGCGGTTGAGCCGGTGCAGCGGGTGATCGGGGTGGGCGACGGCGACAAACTCGACGTCGCTCAATTCCGCGCCAAGATAGCCGGGAATGCTCAGGCCAGTGATCGCCAGATCGGCGACACCTTCGAGCAAGACTTCCTCGACCCCGGATAACACTTCTTCGCGCAACCGCACGCGGCAACCGCGACTCTGCGGCATGAACGCGGTCAGCGCGCGAACGATGCGCGCGCTCGGGTAGGCCGCATCGACCACCAGCCGCACCTCGGCCTCCCAGCCTTGCTCCATGTGATGGGCGAGGTCCTCCAACTGGCTGGCCTGTTTCACCAGTTGCCGCGAACGGCGCAGCAGAACCCCGCCGGCTTCGGTGAGTACCGCCTTGCGGCCGTCGATGCGCAGCAACGGCACGCCGAGCTGGTCCTGCATGCGGGCGACGGTGTAACTCACCGACGATTGCGAACGGTGCAGGGCCTCGGCGGCCTGGGCGAAGCCGCCGTGGTCGACCACGGCCTGCAATGTTCGCCACTGATCAAGGGTCACGCGGGGCGCTTTCATCAATAGCTCCTCTTGTCCTAAGCTGGCCGTCCCTCATGGAGACTGGCGAATGAAAAAATTCTGTTGTGTGCTGCTCACGTTGCTGCCGCTGACGGCGTTTGCTTACCCGATCGATGTGCAGAAGAACCTCAATGGCTTGAAGATCGACTACGAGACCTTCGATACCGACAAGGACATCGGCTCGATCCGGGTCGCCAACTACGGCGATGTCGATGCAACCTGCAAAGTCGTGTTCAACAATGGCCCGGAAGCCCCGCGTACGCGCAACATCGAGGTGCCGGCGCGCAAACATACCAATGCCACGGCCAAGTTCTCCCGCGAGATCATCAGGCTGCGCGTCGAACTGAGCTGCAACCCGAAATAACGATCGCCCCCTTGTAGGAGTGAGCCTGCTCGCGATAGCGGTGTGTCAGTCAACGCTGCTTTAACTGACAAACCGCTATCGCGAGCAGGCTCACTCCTACAGGGGTATATGAGCATCTAAACTAATTATTCGATGCTTTGCAGCAATTATTTGCGCTTTTTCATCGAAGCAACCCTGTTTAACCTTCACTCCATCGACTTACAACATTCTCGGATGGAGACTACACACCATGTCCCGCGTTCTGATCATCGAAAGCAGCGCCCGCCAGCAAGACTCGGTTTCCCGTCAACTGACCCGGACCTTCATCGCTCAATGGAAAGCGGCGCACCCTAACGATCAGATCACCGTGCGTGACCTCGCCGTGAATCCGGTGCCACACCTGGACGCCAACCTGTTAGGCGGCTGGATGAAGACTGCCGAGCAGCGCAACGCCACCGAACAAGCGTCGCTTGAACGCTCCAACGAACTGACTGATGAATTGCTGGCCGCCGACGTGCTGGTGATGGCGGCGCCGATGTACAACTTCGCCATTCCAAGCACCCTCAAGGCCTGGCTCGACCACGTGCTGCGTGCCGGGGTGACCTTCAAATACACCGAAACCGGCCCGCAAGGCCTGCTCAGCGGCAAGCGCGCCTACGTACTCACTGCTCGCGGCGGGATCTACGCCGGCGGCCCGGCCGACCATCAGGAACCGTACCTGCGTCAGGTCATGGGCTTCATTGGCATCAACGACGTGACCTTCATTCACGCCGAAGGCCTGAACCTGGGCGGCGACTTCCAAGAGAAGGGCCTGAATCAGGCCAACGCCAAACTGTCCCAGGTCGCTTGAGATGTTAATCGCCAGATAATCGCTGATTGTTTAAGTGACCTGGCGCAACCCCTTCAAGGCTCTACGCGCATCGAACCTCCCTTTGCACTTGTTGCTCCTGAGTGCTGTAGCCCGATTGAACGCTTTAGCGAGATCGGGCTTTTTTTTGTCCGCGATTTATATGGCTCACACCTATCCCTGTAGGAGCTGCCGAAGGCTGCGATCTTTTGCCTGTAAAAAACAAGATCAAAAGATCGCAGCCTGCGGCAGCTCCTACAGGTTGATTTTGTATTGGTTGCAGCCTGTAAAACCCGCTATCGTCGCCGCCATTCGAAACAGAGGCGACCATGGGCTATCTACTTTTTGTCACGCTGATCCAGGCGTTTTCCTTCAGTCTGATCGGCGAATACCTCGCCGGGCATGTCGACAGCTACTTCGCAGTGCTGGTGCGCGTGGTGCTGGCCGGGCTGGTGTTCATCCCGCTGACCCGCTGGCGCTCGGTCGAACCGGCATTCATGCGCGGCATGCTGCTGATCGGCGCGTTGCAGTTCGGCATCACCTACGTCTGCCTGTACCTGAGCTTCCGCGTGCTGACGGTGCCGGAAGTGCTGCTGTTCACCATCCTCACGCCGTTGCACGTGACGTTGATCGAAGATGCGCTGAACCGACGCTTCAACCCGTGGGCGCTGGTCGCCGCGCTGGTCGCGGTTGGCGGTGCGGCGGTGATTCGCTTCGACCGGATCAACCCGGACTTCTTCATGGGTTTCCTGCTGCTGCAACTGGCCAACTTCACCTACGCGGCAGGGCAGGTGCTGTACAAGCATCTGGTGGCGAAACACCCGAGCGACCTGCCGCACTATCGGCGTTTCGGTTTCTTCTACCTCGGCGCGCTGGCGGTGGTACTACCTGCGTTCCTGATGTTCGGCAAAGCCAACTTTTTGCCTGAGGCGCCGCTGCAGTGGGGCGTGTTGCTGTTCCTCGGCCTGGTCTCGACGGCGCTCGGCCTGTACTGGTGGAACAAGGGCGCGTGCATGGTCAACGGCGGCACCCTGGCGGTGATGAACAACCTGCATGTGCCGGTGGGCCTGCTGCTGAATCTGCTGATCTGGAATCAGCATGAGGAGCTGGGAAGGTTGTTTATCGGCGGCAGCGTCATCCTCGCCGCCGTCTGGATCAGCCGGTTGGGGATTCGCAAGCCGCAGGCCATTGGCTGAATGCCACTTCACCCATCATTTCCACCGCGATAACTATGTACCGCACCTGACTACCGCTTGATCGACACGCTGTGCCCTACAGACAAGGAGTGACTGTATGGCACAGAACAATTTCAACGATGGAACGTCGGGAAGCGTCGTCATCCGAACCGGGCCACCCGCGTCGGGTGGCGGATCAGGTGGTGGTTTTGGTGGCGGCGGCGGGGTATCGGGCGGCTTCGGCAAGGTCAGCAAGAGCAAGCAAAAGGCTCGGGCGCGAGCCAAAGCGGCACACCGGCAAAAACAACAGCAAGAACAAGCTCAAGCGGCGGCTCAGGCACAAGAAGCTGCCGCCCAGGCACAGGCCGCCGCCACGCAGGTTCAGGAACAGGCGCGTCATCAAGCGCTGATGCAGTTTCTGGCGGGACTGGCGCAACGACATGACGCCATCAGGGCCGAGGTCGATCGTCGTTTTGCCGAAAAGGCCGGGCAGTTCGTACCTGCACTGGAGCAGGAAATTCGGGCGGCGAGCACGTTATCCGACCCGAATCACAGTGAGCGCTGGCAGCTCTACCAGATCAGCAAGCAGAAAAGCGAAATCGACGGGCTGATCGCCCGTAAATCCGCAGACTTCAATGCGCACATGGCGGTGGCTTCATCCTTCGATGGCCACGACCCTCTGACGCGCACGTCCCAAGACTACCTGACGCGACTCGGCGAGTTCGGCCAGGCGCTCGACGACGGCCACCGGATCTGGGAAAGCGCTTACACCGCCGCCCATGAGGCGCGGTTACTCACCTCGCAGCTCCATGCCCTGCGGGAAAAGTCCGCAGCACTGGTCAGGCATCATGCCGAGCAGACTGTGGTCTGGCGTGAAAGGGAAGCGGTTTGGGAGGCCCAGCGTCAATACGCTGTGCAGCGTGAGGCACGGGTTCGATTCAAGCAACAGGCTGACGAAGATGCACGCGTAAGCCGAACCCGAGAGGCCAACACACTGACCGTCCCGCTGTCGTCGATGACGCACGGCGCGATGGTGTTGACGCGTTCCGGGGCACTCGTTGCCCAGCACGCGGGTGCACTCATCGAGGCAGGTGTACGGCAAGCGGTCAGGCATCTTCCCCTCGCCATGCTGGTTCCCCATCCGTCCACGGTATTGATCGCCGGACTGGTGTACTCGCCAACGCTGGGTGATGGAGAGCTGACGCCGGAACAGCGACGAAGATTGTTTCAGTCTGTCGCCGTGCCTGCCCGGGCGCTGGGGCTTTCCGATGAGCAGGCGCTGCGTACGATCGCCGATTCCGGCGGGTCGGTGGACATGCCTTATCGGCTCAAGCCTGAGGCCGTAGCGCAAGGCACCGCCGTCATTGCGGTCACCACCGGCAATGAGATCGGCGCCAGTGTCCCGGTTATCAACGCGGTGCCTGATCCGCTGACGGGAAACTACACCGCAGAAGTCCCCGGTTCACCGCCCCGGCACCTGCAATTCACGCCCGATGCCAGCATCACCAAAGCGGTTCCGAGCCAGAGTCGGATAGCGCTGCTGCCACCGGTTGTTCAGGACTTGCCGAAGGGCGTCGACCTGCGCATTCAGGATTGCATCATCTGCGTGCCGGGTTCGGCGCCGATGTACCTGTCTTTCAACCTGCCGCCGCTGGGCACGGGCGTCGTCACAGGTAGTGGTCAACCCGCGACGGCGCACTGGTGGAACACGGCCAGCCGCAGCACCGGTGCAGCCATTCCCGGTCAGATCGGCGACCAGTTGCGTGCGCGCGAAATTCAGTCATTCGGCGCATTTGGCGACGCGCTGTGGCGCACATTGGGTGAGCAATCTGCACTCACCAGCCAGTTCGATGAGGTCAACAAAAAACGCGTCGAGCAAGGCTTCGCACCTTATGCACCGAAGAGCACCTGGGTGGGTGAACGCCGCGAGTTCGAACTGCGCTTTCAGGACGATGCATCCGTTGGCGCGAATCCGTTCAATCTCGACCGGGTCAGCATTGTCGCGCCGCAAAGTGCCCACGGACGACGTGGCGTTCTTCCCGCCGTCCAGCCTTGGCCGATTCCTCCGGTGGGCATTGGAACCTGGACACCTCTGGTGCCACCGGGCAGCGAACACCTCGGGCCGACCATCACACCGATTTCCCCCTCGACCCCCACGGCTTATCCCGGCAACCCGCTCATCCCGATCCTACCGGCAAACGAGACGTTTCCGGCTGTTGATGAAGGGCAGGCAGGTGCGAGTATTCCGGGGTTCCCGGGGAATATGGAGCTGCCTTCGCCGGATGTGCTGTTTCTGGATCGAAGGGATGATCCGGGGGTTGCGACGGGAGTCGGACAGCAGGTTACGGGAGTTTGGTTGGGTGAGGCAGCGAGAACGGTGGGGGCGTCAATTCCTGCGCAGATTGCCGATCAGTTGAGAGGGAAGGTGTTTGCCAATTTTCATCGGTTCAGGGAGGTGTTTTGGAGGGCTGTGGCTGCTGATTCAGATCTTGGCTTTCAGTTTTCTGATCACAATTTAAGGCGAATGCAGGCCGGCATTGCTCCTTTCCCTCCGGTTACAGATCAGAGAGGAGGAAGAAAGACGTTTGAACTTCATCATGATGTGGAAGTTGTAAATGGAGGTGAGGTTTATGGGATCGATAATATTTTGGTGATGACACCACGGCGACACATACAGCTGCATCAGGAGAGGAAGGGAAATGAAATTCAAAGATAAATTTGAGCACTACACCGAAGCCGAGTTTTTATCTTTTCTACAAGGATTCGTGCACTTTCCCAAAGAGCTGGAGGGGGCGGCGTTAGAGGCCCATTTGGACAGACTAGTCGATCATTTCGAGCTAATCACCGAACACCCCGACCGCTCGGACGTCATCTTCTACCCCAAGGAAGGACGTGAAGACAGCCCCGAAGGCATCCTGAAAGAAGTGAAAGAGTGGCGCGCACTCAATAACAAACCTGGCTTCAAACCTGAGTAACTTTGAAGCAAGTGACCAAGGATGGAGGGCATTCGCTTGAATGCCCTCCGAAGTCATGCGGACAAACAAGGAAGTAAAAAACCATGAAACTCAAATCAACCCTCGGCGATTACACCGAGCCGGAGTTCCAGGCGCTGGTCGAGCGGATCTGGGCCGTCGATGTGCCCAAAAAGGATCACGATCGATTGATCAATCACTTCGACCAGATAGCGGGGCATCCCCAAGGTGCCGACTTGCTGTTTTATCCGCCACGGGATGAGTTCGACAACGTTTATCAGGCCGACACGGTGGTGTATTTCGTCAAGGACTGGCACCAGCAACAGGGCCGCGCCGCGTTCAAGGGGCAAGCGATGCCTGCTGCCAATCTGTCTCACGCTCGCCCGAATGCTCCGTTCGATTGGGCGCAGATCACACAGCAGCGCATCGCGCAAAACCTTGCGGACATCAAGACGTTTTCCACTGATATGTCCATCGCGGAGCAAAAAGTACAAACAGCCCTTGCAGCCCAGGAGCAATGCTTCAAACATTTGCTTGAACAACAAGGTTCTCCATCTGGAGTAGATGTAAGTGCAGCGGCTATCCGAGCGCTGGAGGCGGCCGAATTCGGTGCGAGGTCTGCCGTTCGCCGCTTTGTTACTCTGCAACTACGCATCAAGTTTGCAAGGGATGGTGCCCGCAGTGATGTGGTGCACGCTCAAACCCTGCATGTGCAATGGCAAGGTATCGCCCAGCAACTCTCGACGCTCTACGACAGTTCCATCGCGAAGGTGAACGTCTTCAATCAGCGTCTCGCAAACGTGCAGAGCGAATCATTGCTGGCAACGGCCCAGAGTCGACTTGTCGATTTGCGTCGTCAGACGGGTGGTGACCCTGCGCGGCTCTTTGCGCCGCTTGCTTTCGTCGGCGCGCGCCCGGCGATCCTTGTCGAGGATGCACTTTCGCCGTCATTGGAAAATCATCGTGTCGACCTGCAAAAAGCCATTCGTTCGGCGGTGGCTGAGTTCACCTGGCAAATCACCTTGGGCGACGCCGTCCATCAAGGTCAATATATCGCGATACTGGAGTTCGACTTTTTCAGCCGTGCTGAATCGGGGTTCTATGGGATTTGCCTTCCAGTGTCCGAATTTATTCCGGTTGAAGGCGTGGATTGGCAATACCTTTCTGCGACTCGGGCAGAGATAGAGTTGCCATTGCGAATCAGCAGCGCAAGCTGTTCCGTGTCGGCTGGAAGGCTGTCGCGAAGTCTGCGAGAAATAAAAACGCTGCATCAGGTGCTCATTACGCCGACGAATGGCTCTGCGATATCGCCCGGTGTCAGGGTGCGATCTGCTGCCTGGAATAAGCACTCGCAGACTTACGATTTCACCGCAGATGGCGCTTCAGCGGTTTCGGTGAGCTGGAGTACTCCCGCCCCTCTGGACACCAAAATGTCGTCTGATCCTGATGTTGAAGACCGGCTGGAATTCGTTCGATCCAGCGCTGTGCCCTCGCTCGAAAACTTCCAGGATCTCTCAACGGTTAGCTTTGACGACTATGTCGTGGTTTTTCCCGAGGGATCCGGGCTCGCACCGCTGTACTTGATGTTCAGGGATCCGCGTGATGCAGCCGGGCAGTCGCTCATACCTGAGGCGCCAATTGTTCTACCAGAAACTCGATAAACGCCCGGGTCTTTTGCGGCACCCGCCGCGCTGAAGAATACACCGCGTTGATGGTGATCGCCGGGGCTTGCCATTCGCACAGCACCGGCACCAGTCGCCCGGCGGCCAGCGCTTCTTCGACAATGAAGTCCGGCAGCAGCGCAATGCCCATGCCGGCCTCGGCTGCCTGGGCCAGCAAGTCACCGTTGTTGGCGTGCAGGGGGCCGGTGACGTTGACGCGTTGCGTCTCCTTGCCGTTGCACAGTTGCAGGCTGACGCCGCTCTGCAGATAGCCATAGTTCAAACACTGATGTGAGCGCAGATCCTGTGGCGACTGCGGCGTGCCTGCGCGTTCGAGATAAGCCGGGGAGGCGACCATGATGCGCGGCGCGGGCGCCAGTTGCCGGGCGATCATGGTTGAGTCGGGCAGGCTGGCGATGCGGATCGTCACGTCGAAACCGCCGCGCACCGGGTCGACCTGCTGATCGCTGAGCACCAGTTGCAGCTCGATGTTCGGGTGTTGCTCGTGGAACAGCGGAATCAGCTTGCCCAGGCGGCGCAGGCCGAACGACATTGGCGCGTTGACCCGCAACACACCGCGTAATTCTCCAACACCGTCCCGTGCGCGCTGTTCGGCCTCGTCCAGTGCCGCAATCACTTCCCGCGCCGCTTCGAAATATTCGGCGCCCGCCTCGGTCAGGTGCAGGCTGCGGGTGGTGCGTTGCAGCAACTGCACGCCGATCGCCTCTTCCAGTGCCTGGATCTGTTTGCTGACTTTCGAGCGCGGCACATCCATGGCTCGCGCCGCTGCGGCGAAGCCGTTCTCGCCAACGGTCACCACGAAGGCGCGCATGCATTCGATGCGGTCCATGATTGTCCCTATTTTAGAATCAATGATTCTCGATTTTATGGAATTGTCCCTTTATCCGCCAGCCCCTAAAGTGACATCCAAGCCGAGACAACAACGCCGCAGACGGCAAAACGCCTCGACTCATCCATTACCCAATCGAAACGCTTGAATCGACATCAAAAGGAACGCGCCATGTCTATCCGTGAACTGCTCAACCCAACCAACTCCGCTCTGATCCTGATCGACCACCAGCCGCAAATGGCCTTTGGCGTGCAGTCGATCGACCGCCAGACCTTGAAGAACAACACTGTCGGCCTGGCCAAGGCAGCGAAGATCTTCAACGTGCCGACCATCTACACCTCGGTCGAAACCGAAAGCTTCAGCGGCTACATCTGGCCGGAACTGTTGGCAGTGCACCCGGAGCAGAAGCCGATCGAGCGCACTTCGATGAACTCTTGGGAAGACAAGGCGCTGGTAGACGCGGTGAAGGCCACCGGCCGCAAGAAACTGATCATTGCCGCGCTGTGGACCGAGGTCTGCCTGACCTTCCCGGCACTGGAAGCGCTGGCTGAAGGCTACGAGGTGTACATCGTCACGGACGCTTCCGGCGGCACCAGTAAAGAAGCCCACGATATGTCGGTACAACGGATGATTCAGGCCGGTGCGGTACCGGTGACCTGGCAGCAAGTGCTGCTCGAATTCCAGCGTGACTGGGCGCACAAAGAGACGTACGAAGCGGTGATGGAACTGGTGCTGGAACACAGCGGCGCGTATGGCATGGGCGTCGATTACGCCTACACCATGGTGCACAAGGCGCCGCAACGGCAGGCCAGATAACCCTTGGCAGAAACACAAAAACGCAACTTCGATTGCGTTTTTTTATGGACGCAATCCTGTAGGAGCTGCCGCAGGCTGCGATCTTTTGACGTTGATTTTTCAAGATAAACAGATCGTCCGATCGCGGCCCGAGCCTGCGGCAGCTCCTACACGGATTGTGGGTTACATCAGGTGTTTCTGCGGCTCGGGAATGCTCGCCGAGCCCAGCACCGCCGGCAACAGCCCCGAACGCAAATCCCCACCACTCGGCTGCTGATAAAGACTCAGCCCGAACTCCGGCAGCACCGCCAGCAGATAATCGAAAATATCCCCCTGAATCCGCTCGTAATCGGCCCACACCGTGGTGGTCGTGAAGCAGTAGATCTCCAGCGGAATACCCTGCGCGGTGGTTTGCATCTGCCGGACCATGCAGGTCATGTTCGGCTGCACCTCCGGGTGACTCTTCAGATACGCCAGCGCATAGGCGCGGAAGGTGCCGATATTGGTCATGCGCCGGCGGTTGGCCGCCATCGCCGCGACGTTGCCCTGGGCCTCGTTCCACGCCTTGAGTTCGGCTTTCTTGCGGCCCATGTACGCGGTCAGCAGGTGCACCTGCGAGAGTTTCTCTTCTTCGTCATCACGGATGAAGCGCACGCCGCTGGCGTCGATGAACAGGCTGCGCTTGATCCGCCGCCCGCCGGACTGCTGCATGCCGCGCCAGTTGCGGAACGACTCGGACATCAGGCGCCAGGTCGGGATCGAGACAATCGTCTTGTCGAAATTCTGCACCTTGACCGTGTGCAGAGTGATATCGACCACGTCGCCATCGGCGCCGACTTGCGGCATTTCGATCCAGTCGCCGACCCGCAACATGTCGTTGCTGGTCAGTTGCACGCTGGCGACGAACGACAGAAGGGTGTCCTTGTAGACCAACAGAATCACCGCCGACATGGCACCGAGACCGGAGAGCAGCAACAGCGGCGAACGGTCGATCAGAGTGGCGACGATGATGATCGCGCCGAACACGTACAAGACCATTTTCGCCAGTTGCACGTAGCCCTTGATCGAGCGGGTGCGGGCGTGTTCGGTGCGCGCGTAGATGTCCAGCAGCGCATTGAGCAGGGCGCTGATCGACAGCAGCAGGAACAGAATGGTGAACGACAGCGCGACGTTGCCGAGGAAGGTCATCGCGGTTTTGCTCAGTTCCGGCACCAGATGCAGGCCGAACTGGATCACCAGCGACGGGGTCATCTGCGCCAGGCGCTGAAACACCTTGTTGTGGCGAAAATCGTTGATCCAGTGCAACGCCGGCTGGCGCCCGAGCATGCGGCTGGCGTGCAGGATCAGGTAGCGCGCCACTCGTCCGACTACCAGTGCGATCACCAGAAGCAGCATCAGCGCCAGGCCGGATTGCAGAAACGGGTGCTTTTCCAGGGTACCCCAGAGGTCTTGGGCGTTGAGCCAGAGCTGTTTGAAATCCATGTGAGCAACGATCTTCTGTAGGACGCGATGGGCGATTAGAGCATTTAAGACGCTGTGTATTACCGTTGAAGACAAATCGAGCAACAAAAAAGCCACTGATTACGTCCGTTTGTATAAAGAGACTCGGCCTGAGCGCTCGAAACCGGTAACCTATGCAGCTGTTTTTTTGCATATCTTCGAGGTAGCACCCGTGTTTTCCCAATTCGCCCTGCACGAACGCCTGCTCAAAGCCGTGGCCGAGCTGAAATTTGTCGAGCCAACGCCTGTGCAAGCAGCGGCCATTCCGCTGGCGCTCCAGGGGCGTGATCTGCGGGTGACGGCGCAAACCGGTAGCGGTAAAACCGCCGCTTTCGTTCTGCCGATCCTCAATCGCCTGATCGGCCCGGCGAAGATTCGCGTCAGCATCAAAACCCTGATCCTGCTGCCGACCCGCGAACTGGCCCAGCAGACCCTGAAGGAAGTCGAACGCTTTTCGCAGTTCACTTTCATCAAGTCCGGTCTGATCACCGGCGGTGAAGACTTCAAGGTCCAGGCCGCGATGCTGCGCAAGGTGCCGGACATCCTCATCGGTACCCCGGGGCGGATGATCGAGCAGCTCAACGCCGGCAACCTCGACCTCAAGGAAGTCGAAGTGCTGGTGCTCGACGAAGCCGACCGTATGCTCGACATGGGTTTCGCCGAAGACGTGCAGCGTCTGGTCGACGAATGCCCGAACCGTCAGCAGACCATGCTGTTCTCTGCCACCACCGGCGGTTCCGGCCTGCGCGAGATGATCGCCAAGGTGCTGAACAACCCTGAGCACTTGCAGCTCAACGCAGTCAGCCAGCTGAACTCGACTACCCGTCAGCAGATCATCACTGCCGACCACAATCAGCACAAAGAACAGATTGTGAACTGGTTGCTGGCCAACGAGACCTACCAGAAGGCCATCATCTTCACCAACACCCGCGCCATGGCCGACCGCATCTACGGCCGCCTCGTCGCGCAGGAATACAAGGCGTTCGTGCTGCACGGCGAAAAAGACCAGAAGGATCGCAAACTGGCGATCGACCGTCTGAAGCAGGGCGGGGTGAAAATTCTGGTCGCCACCGACGTGGCAGCCCGTGGTCTGGACGTTGATGGTCTGGATCTGGTGATCAACTTCGACATGCCCCGCAGCGGCGACGAATACGTGCACCGCATCGGTCGTACCGGGCGTGCCGGCAACGATGGTCTGGCGATCTCGCTGATCTGCCACGGCGACTGGAACCTGATGTCGAGCATCGAGCGCTACCTCAAGCAGAGTTTCGAGCGCCGCACCATCAAGGAAGTCAAAGGCACTTACGGCGGACCGAAAAAGGTCAAGGCTTCGGGCAAAGCGGTTGGCGTGAAGAAGAAAAAGACCGACGCCAAGGGTGACAAAAAGAAAACCGCCGCCAAGACTCCGACCAAGCGCAAGAGCGCCAACCGGCCGAAGCCGGACTCGTTGGTCAGCAGCGACGGCATGGCCCCGCTCAAACGCCGCAAGCCGGCCGAGCCTGCGGCTGAGTAAGCCGTTTTCAGGCCAATAAAAAACCCGGACCGTGTCCGGGTTTTTTTATGCGCAACGTTTGTCAGCTACCCAGTTGCCCACTGGTGTCGGCATCAAAGCGTTGTTTGGCGCGATCCGCTGCCGGTTTTAGCAGCGCGAGCAGCGCTGCTTCGCCGTACAGCCGCGAGGCGCCCAGCGCTTTGGGCGTTGGCTCGATCGGGATCAGTACATCGGCATCGTCCGCATGCAGCCAGATCGCCACGACATGCAGCGCCGAGACAAACAGCACGCGCAATTCGACGGTTTTACCCTGCAATTGCGGCGCCTGTTCCGCCAGTTTCAACGCCCCCACGGTGTCGGCGGCCCGCGTGCCGTGGTTCAGCGAAGCGAACTCGACATGGCCGCGAACCTCGGCCAGTTGCGCATCGGCAATGGTCACGTCGTCGGCAAATACCAGGTAATGCCAGTCACCGATGCGCGCGTCCTGCAGACCTTTGCCCAGGCTCAGGTCGTCCAGCGTCAGCGAGTAGCCGCGATAGGCCTCGCTCAGGCTGATCTTCGCCGCCGCCGCACTGGCGAATTGACGATTGGCGCCGAAGCCCTGGGTTTGTAGCGCCGCCTGGAGTGCCGGGCGCAGGGTCTGCACGCCATTGGAAGGCGCCTTTGGATAAGTCAGTTGCATGATGTCGCCCTCCTAATTTCTTGCGGTGAAGTAAGTGTGAGTCCAGTTGCCGCCGCCATTGTACGAACCGGGGAAGGCGTTGAGGGCACGGGTCGAGTAACCGTAGATCGAGTCGGCGACCAGCACGTAATTGCCGTTGGTGCCGTAGATCGCGAGGAAGTGCGCACCGCCACCGTACCAGGCGCAACGTAGGCCGACCGGGCGGCCCATATTGATCTGGTTCTGAATCGCCGACATCTGCAACGAGCCCTGATTCATGCCGTTGTAGCTGCGAGTGGTCTGTAACGCTGAATCCAGATAACCATAGACGTTGCACGGCCCCGGCTGACTGCAGCAATTGCGGTCCAGCTGCGTACTGGCGACTCCGCACTGAGTCCACGACCCGGTGCCGTAGTAGTTGCCGACCGAGGCGGACACGGCGGCCCAGCACCAGTTGGTCTGGGTCTGCTTCTGCATGCTGAAGTTGAGACTGGCGGCAGCCGATGCCGCGCTGCGCGAGGTGGCTTCAACCTCGACCAGTTGCGGGTCGAGCAGATGGCCGACGAGGCACCTTGGCAGGCTCTCGCTGGTGAATGATGTTGCTTGAGTGGTTAACATTTTTCAGTCCTCCATGAATGAAAACAAGCGTCCAGCTTGTAGGTGTGTTGCGGTGTTACCGAGCGATCGCTGGTTAACGGATTTCATCTGCGATGAACGGTGCCGATCTCCTTGCTCGAGGTAACCTTAGCTCCGATATGCGTTTGTGCAAGAAAATAAATGCATTTATGCATTTCTAAAGTCAAAAGATCGCAGCCTCCGGCAGCTCCTACACAGATCGAATGTAGGAGCTGCCGAAGGCTGCGATCTTTTGATCCTGGTTTTTAGCCCTCGGCTTTTTTCTCAGCCGAGCCCAATTCTTTCAAGCGCTGATCAATCAACTGACACTTGTCCGGCAGATCGGCGCTGGCGGTACCCAGATCCATCTTCTGCAACTCGGCGTAGATCTCCTTGGCCTTGGCCGGATTCTGTTCGGTGAGCTTGGAGACTTCCTTGGCCAATTGTTCGCGTTTGGCAGTGGCTTCCTCGGGCGTGCAGGCCCAGGCGGGCAGGGCGCAGGCGAGGGTGGCGGCGAGGGTGAGCTTGAGCAGGGTTTGCATGGGGGCGGGCCTCCGTTCCGGTTAAGGCGGGTTAACCGGTGGAGGTCTCGGGGCGGGGAAAAGTTCATTCGGGCCTTGGCCAGTCCTGCAGACCCCCGGGCGGTGGTGGCGTGAAATGCGGCGGAACGGCTGCCGCAGGCTCCGGTCACAACCAGTGAACGCGCCATTAATCACGCGCACCGGAGGTTGAATCAGGATGACGACTTATAACTGGGATTTGATTGAACGCCTGCTCCACGAAGTGCAGAACAGCGCTGGCGAAAGTTTTGCCCCGCGCAAATATGCAGAAGACTATGCGGCGGCGAAAGCCAGTGCCGGCGAGCCGATCGAGAATCTGGATCACTTGAAAACAGTGGCGTGTGACTATGAAAAGTTGCTGCTGGAGCGCGGGTTTATTGCGCCACGCCCGGATCACGAGGGCAGTACCGGCAACAACTTCATTCTGACGCCGCGCGGCTCAAGTCTGTTGAGCCTGATCGACAGCAGCATTCCCGGTAACGATCATCCGCGCCAGGTGCTGGATGAGCAGGACGATGCGCTGAATGAGGCTACCTTCGACGAAGTGGCGTCCAAGGCGCAGATTGCCTGAAACGCCGTGTCTTCTGTAGGAGTGAGCCTGCTCGCGATAGCGGAGTGTCAGTCAACGCATCATTGACTGAAGGATCGCTATCGCGAGCAGGCTCACTCCTACAATAGGTCTCCGTTTTTCTTGTTATTTTTGCGCGGCCTTCAGGCACTTCAGATCATTGAAGTCTTTCCGCACCCCCTCGATCTTCTTCAACAAACGCTGACGCTGCTGCGGCGTGCTCTCGGCCATCAGATCAACTGCCAGCGCGCGCGCCTGCGCTTCGGTGTTGGCGTAAGCCTTCTGGTAATCCGCGGTCCATAAACGCTCGCGATTGACCAGAAGTGTCTCGATTCTTTGTGGGAATTCAGGACTTTTACGCTGAGCAACGGCATTGCTGAACTGCTGCTGCCAATGCGCGCGGTTGGCGATCCATTGCCTGTTCTGATCGCCCAGCGCGGTGGCCCAGGCCACCACTCGTTGTTCCTGGGTCGCGCTCAGCGGGCCAAGCCAATCGGTGAGGCGTTTATCCATCCTCGCGCCACGTTCGGCAATTTGCTGGTCCAGTGGCGGTTTGACGTATTCCTTCTCGCGTTTGCGCAGGTCCTTGGCAAACGCGTCGTTCATCTCCGCGACCTGTTTGTCGTCCAGCCCTTGCAGCAGTTCGATGGCCGACGGGGTGATCTGGCGGGCAGTGTCGGCAATGGCTTTTTTTGCTTCGGCGGTTCGCGCCTGCAGCGCTGCGTCGGTCACCTGATTGGTTTCGACCATTGTCTGCAAGCGATCCAGCCAGTCGAGGTAATCCGGCAATTGCGTGGTGCAGTGCCAGTTCAGGTGCTCCTTGAGGCGCTCGTTGAACCAGTCCTTTTGCTCGCCGCTCATGTCCAGGTAGTCGCTGAGCGTCCATGGAATGATCACGTCGAGATTGCGGTACGCCAGCCCGACGCGGCTGCAGGCGCCGAGGGCGAGGGTGAAGATCAGCAAAGTGGCGATGTGCTTGAACCAGCGAGACATGGGCGAATCCTTGCGAGAGCCTGACGTCTGATTCTTATGTGAACGCAGGATGCTCCCGGCAGTTCAGCCGATCAATAGAAGGCGCGCTCGGCCTTGAGCGTGACCAGACCGTCGCATTCACTGTTGTGGCCGGAGTAGGCCGAGCAATCACTGCCGCTGAGGTTGGAATTGCTGTAAATCAGGTCAAGGTCGACGCCCATGAACGGCCGGGAAAATTTCACCGACCAATCGGTAAAACTGCTGACGTAGCCACCGTCCACCGAGACCGGGGTGTTCAACTGATGGGTGGTGTATTTCATGCTGATCCCGATGCCGAACGGCTGATTGCCGCCAAGGTCGGCGAACAACGTGTTGTTCTGTTTATCCGGGTCATTGCTGAAGGCCACGCCGAAGCGGCTGCCAAGCAGGGTCAGGCCGCCGAACAGTTCCTGGCTGTCGAGGGTGTCCACTTTGGGGTAGCTGTAGTGGATCATCCCGACTTCGTAGCCGAGGGTTTGGTCGAAAGGTTGTTTAAAGCCGACGTAGGAATCGATCTCGAGATTTTTGCCCGGGGTGAGGCCCATGCTCGGCGCGTACTGGCCGAAGTACAGGCCGCTGTCATGACTGAGGTCGAGGCCTCCGTGGAACGAGCCGACCGCAGCGGGCTTGACCAGTCCCTGGGCCATGCTGCGGCTGGGCGTGGTGCCCAGTTTGAGGTCGAAATCACCGAGCTCGCGCTGGAATACCTGCGCGTGCGCCGCTGAGCAGGCCAGCAGGCCGACAAGCAATAAACAGTGAGATTTGCGCATGCGTCACTCCATGAACAGCGAGCGCAGGACGTCGGGCCTGCTGAAACGCTTGATCTAGACGTGTGCAAGGATACCGGCGATTCATCGGAGTCGATGGCCGTTGGTCGATTTTTGCGGATTAATTAAACAGAAGGGAGGTGGTGCGGGTGCCAGTCCAGACGCTTCGAAGCTCAAAGCGCCTCAGGACAGGTGTATTACCGGGTATTACTTCTTGCCCAGGCTGATCTGCTTGGACGGGCCGAATGTCTGGCCGCTGACGCCTTTGGCAATCTGCTGAATCTCGCCGCCGGACTTGAGGAAGGCTGCGATCTGATCGTTGATCGATTCGCTGGTTTCAACGGCTGGAGCTGGCTTTGCTTTGCTGGTGGATGCTTTTACACGCATGGCGGCCATTAACCTTTAGAAAAGTAACTCGGCCAGGCATCGTACAGGAAACACTTGACAATAGCTTGGTAAATATCCCCGGCATTGCCCGCTGCAGGTCGGCATCATCGTTGATTAATTATTCTGAACAGGAGCCTAAGCTGCTGTTTTAAATAAGAACATTCAAGCGCTACGGCACTGTGATATTGCACGCTTGCCGGCTGCAGCAGACTGACGAGCGGCAGCTGCCGCATCTGCAACCAAGGAAAATCAAGGCGTCACGCAGATTTCCCGCCACGGACGGATCTGGTGCCCGACGTTTTCGGCAAAACCGGGTAGAATGCCGCCACGCAATGAGGGTTCTGGAAAATGGCTTTAGTCGGGCGTTACAACAGTTTGCAAGTGGTTAAACACACTAACTTCGGTTTATATCTGGACGGCGGTGCCGACGGCGAGATTCTTTTGCCCAACCGTTATATCCCTAAAGATATTCCCAGCGAAGATGAAGACTGGCTCAACGTATTTATATACCTGGACAGCGAAGACAAACTTCTCGCGACCACTGAAAAACCAAAAGTTCAGGTCGGCGAATTTGCCAGCCTGAAAGTTGTTGAAGTCAACAGCATCGGTGTGTTCCTCGATTGGGGCCTGCCGAAAGACCTGTTGCTGCCGTATTCCGAAGAAAAGCGTCAGATGACCGCTGGCGAATACTGCGTGGTGCACGTCTACCTCGACAAACACACGCGGCGCATCACTGCGACGGCGCGTCTGGATCGCTACCTCGACAAGACCCCGGCCAACTACAGTGCCGGCCAGGAAGTTGATCTGCTGGTTGCCGAAGCCACCGACATGGGCTTTAAGGCAATCATCAACAACAAGCACTGGGGTTTGATCCACAAGAACGAGATCTTCAAGTTCATGCGTGCCGGCATGCGCGAGAAGGGCTTTATCAAGGAAGTGCGCGCCGACGGCAAGATCAGCCTCAGCCTGCAGCCGGTGGGGCAGGAAGCGGCCAGCAGCCTGAGCTCGAAGATTCTCGCCAAACTGCGTGAAAGCAATGGCACGCTGGCGGTCAGCGACAAGAGCGATCCGGCGCTGATCAGCAGCCTGTTTGGTGTCAGCAAAGGCAACTTCAAGAAGGCCATCGGTTCGTTGTACAAGGATGGCAAGATCGTCATTCATGCCGATCGCATTGAACTAACCTGAGCCACCGCCGGCCCGATGCAGGAACTGCCGCAGGCTGCGATCTTTTGATCTTACAAAGGCAAAAGGATCGCAGTCTGCGGCAGCTCCTACATGAGGGTTCGCCAATGAAGAAAGCTCTGGCTGCATATGTTGCCACGCTGATTGCGTTTCTAGCGCTCGACGGCCTCTGGCTCGGCGTGTTGATGGCGCCAACCTACCGCGAACTGCTCGGTTCGTTGATGCTCGAAAAACCGCTGCTGGTTCCGGCAGCGGTTTTTTATGGCCTGTACGTTTTTGGTTGTGTGGTGTTTGTGGTGTTGCCGGCGCTGAACTGGCAGGGGGCGGCGAAGCGGGGCGCGTTGTTGGGGCTGGTGGCGTATGGCACCTATGACCTGACCAATTGGGCGACGTTACGCGGCTGGTCGGTGCAGGTGAGCTTGATGGATTGGGTGTGGGGGACGTTCGCCACGGCGGTGGCTTGTAGTGTCGGGTTTTTAGCGGCGAAACGACTTCTCAGGTCAGAGCCTTGAGCCGGGTTGATTGAACTGGCGTCATCGCTGGCAAGCCAGACTCCCACAGGGTTTTGTGTCGAACAAGGAATCTGTGACCAACCCGGACCTTGTGGGAGCTGGCTTGCCAGCGAATGGCGCGCAGCCGCCAACCATTCCGCGCTGCCGCAACAGACAAACACAATGTCTTTTCCAGACGGCTTTTTTCGCCCGACTGATTGATAATCCCCGAACAGATTACTGACCAATGGATGGCTGCCATGTTGTGTGGGTGCGGGGTGTTGCAATGAGTGTCGAGCGGCGCAATGCCGACGGGTTTGCCTTGCAGGTGATGATCGGCCTGTGCCTGATCTGGGGCGTGCAGCAGGTGTTGATCAAGTGGGCCGCGCCGGACATCGCGCCGGTGATGCAGGCGGCCGGGCGTTCGGGGATTTCCGCGTTGCTGGTCGGCTTGCTGCTGTGCTGGAAGGGCGGCTGGAATCAGGTCGGCAGCACCTGGCGCGGCGGGCTGCTGGCCGGTGCGTTGTTCGGTCTGGAATTTCTGTTCATCGCCGAAGGCCTGCAACTGACCACCGCCGCGCACATGTCGGTGTTCCTCTACACCGCGCCGATTTTCACCGCGCTCGGCGTGCATTTTCTGCTGGCCAGCGAGCGCCTGAGGCCGGTGCAGTGGCTGGGGATCTTCCTCGCATTCATTGGCATCGCCATCGCCTTTGCCGGCGGCGTGTCGTGGGACAATCTCGACCGGCGCATGCTGCTGGGTGATGCATTCGGCGTGCTGGCCGGGGCGTGCTGGGGCGCGACCACCGTGGTAGTGCGCGCCTCACGACTTTCGGAAGCACCGGTGACCTTGACCCTGTTCTATCAATTGATCGTCGGTTTCGTCGGCCTGCTGTTGATCGCGCTGTTCAGCGGGCAGATCACCCATGTCAGCCTGACCGGCGTAGCGGTCGCCAGCGTGCTGTTCCAGGGCCTGGTGGTATCGTTCTTCAGTTACCTGACCTGGTTCTGGCTGCTGCGGCGTTATCTGGCGGCCAATCTGGCAGTGTTTTCCTTTATGACGCCGTTGTTCGGCGTCACCTTCGGCGTGGTGTTGCTCGGCGAACAACTGAGCCTGAACTTCGTCATCGGCGCGGTGCTGGTGTTGCTCGGCATCACCTTTGTCAGCGCCGAGCAGTGGGTGCGTCGGCGTTTGCGCAAAGTGCTCGGTCAGCAGTAGACGCTTGCAAGGCGAGCCCGCCGGCAATCAGCAGTCCGCTGCCGGCGATCACCAGCGCCGGTTGCAGACCACCACTGAAATGGCTGCTCAGCGCCGCGAGTAACGGGCCGCTGAGCTGGCCGACAGCGAAGCACGCGGTCAGCAGACCGGCGTTGCGCTGAGTGCTGTGCGGCGCCAGCTCCCGCGAACGTTGCATCACCAGTTGCATGCAGGCCAGGAACGGCATGCCGCACAAAATCACTCCCAGCGCCAAGCCAAAACCGCTGCCCAGCAGGCAAGCAAAAACGCCGAGTGCCTGCAGCCACAGGGTCGCCGTCAGCCAGTGGCGCGTGGTGTTCGGGTCGTGGCGACGCAGGCTCACCAGCAACACACCAAGCGCCGCGCCAAGGCCGAAGCACGGCCAGAACAGATCAGCCTGCCATTGCCCGTGAAACTGCGCGTTGGCCATTTGCGCGAGGAACGTGGCCGGGATGATGTAGCCCACGCCGTACAGCGCATACACCGCCGCCAGTCGTGGAATGCCGCGATTGGAGTGGCTGACATTCAGCGTGGCGACCGGCGTGTGCACGCCCGGTTGCGGCAGGAACCGCATGATCCCCAGCAACATCAGCAACGCCACGCCGGCATAGATCAGCCACAGCGTGGCCGAAGTCTGCTGCAGCAGATGTGAGACCAGCGCCAGCAACCCGGTGAGAAAAATCCCCAGCCCCGGCCCGGCAAACACCAGCGCCCCCAGCCGTGGCCGACCCGCCGCAGCCGCCAATGGCTGACTCAACGCGGTGATCATCACCAGCACCCAGGCACTCGCCACCCCGGTGCCGAAGCGCAGCAACAGATGCGACCAGAAACCGTTGGCCCAGAACGACGCCAGGGTCAGCAGCACACACAGCCACAAGCCACCGTGCAAACGCCGCTGCACTTGCGGCGGGCGATGGGCGAACATCGCGTCGACCGCGCCCAGCAGGTAGCCGAGGTAATTGGCCGCGGCAATCAGACCGGCGGCGGTCAGATCCACCTGACCTTCGCTGAGCAGGTGTGGCATCTGTGGGGTGAGGGCGAAACGCCCAATGCCCATGGCCATCATCAGGGCAACGAAACAGGCGGATAAGCGAATCAGGGGCGACATGGTCGGGATTCCTGTGAAGGAGCAATGACCGACAGGCTAGAACCGATTGACTTTCTTTAAAATTGAATAATAGTGAGAAACTTGTTCTGTTCGGGAGAAAGGTTGTGGAGTTCAGCCAGTTGCGCATCTTTCAGGCGGTGGCCGAGGAAAGTTCGATCACCCGCGCCGCCGAGCGTCTGCACCGGGTGCCGTCCAACCTGTCGACCCGGCTCAAGCAGTTGGAGGAGCAGTTGGGCGTCGAACTGTTCGTTCGTGAGCGTCAGCGTTTGCAGTTGTCGCCTGCGGGAAAAGTCCTGCTGGACTACACCGGCAAACTGTTCGCCCTGCGCGATCAGGCCAGCGCCGCAGTGATGGGCGGGCAACCGGCCGGAGACTTCGTCCTCGGCACGCTGTACAGCACGGCGGCTATCCATCTGCCGGCGTTGCTGGCGCGCTATCACAAGCAATACCCGGCGGTGAACCTGCAAGTGCAGTCGGGCCCCAGCGGCGAGCTGCTCGAAGGACTGATCTCCGGGCGCCTTGATGCGGCGCTGGTGGACGGCCCGCCGCAACTGGCGGGGATCGACGGCGTGCCGCTGTGCGACGAGCGTCTGGTGCTGATCAGCGAAGCCGATCACCCGCCGATCCGCAGCGCCAAGGAGGTCGAGGGCCGGGCGGTGTTCACTTTTCGTCACGGCTGCGCTTATCGCGCACGGCTGGAGGCGTGGTTTGTTCATTATCAGGCGGCGATGGGCCGGGCGATGGAGATTGAGTCCTATCAGGGCATGCTCGCCTGCGTGATCGCCGGCAGTGGCGTGGCGCTGATGTCGGAGTCGATGCTCGCCAGCCTGCCGGGGCGCGAAAGCGTGGCGGTGCACCCGTTGGTCGAGCCGTTTGCCAGTGCGACAACGTGGCTCATGTGGCGCAAAGGCATGGTCGGGGCCAACCTGAATGCGTGGATTGAGCAGCAGCAAGCGCTCTATCCCGTGGCATCGAGCGAAACCCGGCAGATAGCCTGAACCAACGGCCGGGAATTCTGTTCAATTCAGTAACAGATCATTGCGGATTTGGCCGAGCATTGCGTAGGACTTCGGACTATTATCAGTGCGAAGCGGCCTCAGAATTCCGGTTGCTCAGCACTACCCTGAAGGGGGGCATGACGATGAAAGAGAAAATTCAGAACTGGCTGCACGACTTGGGTGTAGCCCTCGGCTTGATCGAACCGCCTATGCAACCCATTCCGATCCGCACCGATGACGAACAGCGCCGGCGTCAGCCTCGTCGGCGGTAGTGCTCGAATAAAGATCAAAAGATCGCAGCCTTCGGCATCTCCTACACGTTCTCTGTAGGAGCTGCCGAAGGCTGCGATCTTTTGCTTTGAAACCCGCTGAAGTGCGCGGTCGCATTCACGCATGCCCACGCAGCCACTCATCAATCATCGACCCTAAACGCTCGCCGGAAAAACTGCCGAAATGCCCGCCATGCACGGTGCGGATCGGCAACGCCTGCAGGCGCCGCAGGCTGGCGGCATAGTCATTCAGATCGGAGTGGTAGGCGTCTTCGATCAGCGGCCCGTCGTAGATGATGTCGCCGCTGAACAGGGTTTGCGTCGCCGCCTCATACAGGCTGATGCCGCCCGGCGAATGCCCCGGCGTGTGCAGCACTTGCAAGGTGCGATTGCCCAGATCCAGCACGTCGCCATCCTCGATAAATCCTGTGGCTGGCGCCGCCTTGACCCGGTATTCGGCGTAGCACAGCGGGCAGTCCGGATGCGCTTCGAACATGTCGTCGCCGACGAAGGCCCGGCTCAGATCGTTGTCACCGTCCGGCGCGGCCAGAATGTCCGCTTCGGCGCGATGCACCAGGCGTTCGGCAAACTCGTGATGCCCGGCGATGTGATCGAAATGGCAATGACTGGCGACGGCCACTAGAGGACGCTCGGTCAGCCACGGCAACTGCTCGCGAAGGCTGACCAGCCCTGAACCGCTGTCGAGCAACAGGTCCTTGTCGCGCCCTTGGATGTGCCACAGGTTGCAGCGGTAGAAAGGGCGGATATACGGCTCGTGAATCAGGCGGATGCCATCGCTTAAACTCAAAACTTCAAACCACTGATCGCGAGAGACGATCTCCATAGGCCATTTCTCCAGACGAAAAAAACGGGTGTGGCAACCGACGCCACACCCGCCGAAGAAAGCATCAAGTCGTTACATCAAAGCTTAGATCGCACTCGCCACCGTCGCCGGGCGAGGGGAGACCAGGCTCACCACCACAAAACTCACCAGCCCCACCGCCAGGCTGTAGTAGATCGGCGTGTTGGCATCCAGACCGTCCTTGAACATGAACAGTAGCGCCGTGGCGAAACCCAGACCCATGCTGGCGATGGCGCCGGCGGTGGTCGCGCGTTTCCAGAAGATCGCGCCGATCAGCGGAATCAGCATGCCACCGACCAACAGGTTGTAGGCCAGGGTCAGGGCGCTGATCACGTCATTCACCACCAGCGCGATGCCCAGCACCACGATACCGGTGAGCAGGGTGAACAGGCGGTTGACGCCCAGGCTCGACTGTTTGCCGCCGCGCAGTTTCGGCAGCAGGTCTTCGGTCAGGGTGGTGGCGGCGGCGAGCAGACCGGCGCTGGCGGTGGACATCATGGCGGCCAGCGCTGCGGCGATCACCAGACCGCGGATGCCGTCCGGCAGCGACAGTTTGACGATGGCAGCGAAGGCGTTGTTGACGTTGTCCAGCTCCGGGATCAGTACGTGCGCGGCCATGCCGATCAAGGCACAGGCCAGACCGTAGAGGATGCAGTAGATACCGGCGATGCTGCCGGCGTACTGCGCGACTTTGGCGGTCTTGACGGTGAACACCCGTTGCCAGATGTCCTGACCGATCAGGATGCCGAAGAAGTAGATCATGAAGTAGGTGATGATCGTGTCCCAGCCGATCGTGGTGAAGCTGAACGCCGCGGCCGGCAGCTTCAGCACCAGCTCGTCCCAGCCGCCGACGCGGTACAGGCAGATCGGCAACAGGATGAACATCAGGCCGACGGTCTTGATGATGAACTGGACGATGTCGGTCAGGGTCAGCGACCACATGCCGCCGATGGCCGAGTAGATCACCACCACGCCTCCGCCGAGCAATACCGAGATCCAGAACGGCAGGCCGAACAGCACTTGCAGCACGGTGCCGATGGCGAGGATCGAGGTCACGCCGATCATCAGTGCGTAGGCCAGCATGATCGCGGCGCTGGCCGAGCGGGCCATCGGGTTGTAGCGTTTTTCCAGGACCTGGGTAACGGTGTAGATCTTCAGTTTCAGCAGCGGTTTGGCGAGGAACAGGTTCAGCGCGACGATGCCGCAACCGAGTGCCGCGCACAGCCAGAAACCGGAGATGCCGTGCACGTAGCCCAGACGCACGGTGCCGACGGTGGACGCGCCACCGAGGACGGTCGCGGCCATGGTGCCCATGTACAGGCTCGGGCCGAGGTTACGCCCGGCGACGAGAAAATCCTCGTTGGTCTTGGCCTTGCGCATGCCGTAATAGCCGAGCAACAGCATGCCGGCGGCGTAGATGAGGACGACGAATAAATCCAAAGCCATGATGGCGTGTCTCCGATTGTCTTTTTTATGTGAGGCGGAATTCGATTTGCCCTTGTGGGAGCGGGCTTGCTCGCGAAGGCGTCGGTACATTCAAAAGTGATGTGACTGACAGATCGCTTTCGCGAGCAAGCCCGCTCCCACAGGGGTTGTGTGTTTCTTCAGGCAGCCTGGCGCAGTTCAGGTTTTGCTACGGCTTGGCGGCGGGCATCCTGCGGCCCGAACACTTCCCGCGGTTCCGGGAACAGGCTCAGCAACGTCAGGTACACCACCGAAGCCAGACCCAGCGTCACCGGCAAGCTGATGTCGATGCCACCGGCCAACTCACCCAGCGGGCCGACGAACTGCCCCGGCAGATTGACGAAGCACAAACCCACCGCCGCGCTCGGAATCCATGCGCCCAGACCACGCCAGTTCCAGCCGTGGTTGAACCAGTAGCGTCCGCCCTGTTCGCCGCGCGTGAACACTTGCAGGTCATCCGGGCAGTAGAAGCCGCGCCGCACCAGCAGGCCGATGATCATGATCACCATCCACGGGGTGGTGCAGGTGATGATCAGCACGGCGAAGGTCGACACGCTCTGCACCAGATTCGCGGCAAAGCGGCCGATGAAGATGAAGGCAATCGACAGCACGCCGATCAGCAGCGTCGCTTTCACGCGCGAGAGCACTCGCGGGAACACGCTGGACATGTCCAGCCCGGTGCCATACAGCGAAGTGGTGCCGGTGGACATGCCGCCGATCACCGCAATCAGGCACACCGGCAGGAAGAACCAGCTCGGCGACACCGCCAGCAGACCGCCGACATAGTTGTTCGCCGCGATGTAGTCCGGCGCCTTGATCGCGACGATGGTCGCGGTGCTCAGGCCGAACAGGAACGGGATGAACGTGGCAATCTGCGACAGCACCACCGCGGCCATGATCCGTTGCTTGGAGGTGTCACGCGGGATGTAACGCGACCAGTCGCCGAGGAACGCGCCGAAGGAAATCGGGTTGCTCATCGCCACCAGCGCAGCGCCGATGAATGCCGCCCAGAAGCCCGGCTGACCAAGGTTCACCGTGCCGGCGTAGTTGACGTCGAAAGGACCGGCGAAGGCGAAGACGCCCAGCAAGAACAACAGGCTGGCGCTCCACACCGCGATCTTGTTCACCCACAGCAGAAAGCGGAAGCCGTAGATGCACACGGTCAGCACCAGAATCGCGAACAGACCGTAGGCCAGGCCCAGGGTCAGGTCGGTTTCGGGCAGACCGATCAGGCGTTTCGCCCCACCGATCAGCGCATCCCCCGAACTCCACACCGAGAGCGAGAAAAACGCGATGGCGGTCAACAGCGACAGGAACGAACCGACGATCCGCCCGTGCACGCCGAAATGCGCACCGGACGACACGGCATTGTTGGTGCCGTTGAGCGGGCCGAACAGGCCCATCGGCGCGAGGATCAGTGAGCCGAGCAGCACGCCCGCGACAATCGCCCAGACGCCCGCCTGAAACGACAGGCCGAACAGCACCGGGAAACTGCCGAGCACGGCGGTGGCAAAGGTATTCGAACCACCGAAGATCATCCGGAACAAATCCGTCGGACCGGCGCTGCGTTCGTGGTCCGGGATCTGTTCGACCCCGTGGGTTTCAATTTGCGTAAGGCTTTGGTCGTTGTTGTTGTTATTCATGATCTGCTCCGATCATAAAGGCGCGCCTCATCGTGCGTGTGGCGTCACCTGTTTGGCTAAGGGGATGGCAGCCCTTCCGGCATTGCGGACAAATGTTCGTGACAGGCCAGCCAAAGGCCTTGTTGTTCTAGGCTCGACGCTTGTTTCTTGAAAACAATCGTCTCGCGCTCCTGGCTGAAGTGTTGCTCCCCTTGCATGCGCAGCTCGGTGGCCACGTCATGGATGAAAATCGCCACGTCACCTTGCAGGCTGACGAAGGCGTTGCTCGAGGTGCACGACAGCACTTCGAAGCCATCCTCGGTGCGCCAGCGGTCCCACAACGCCTGATAGGCATCGCGCGACAGCAGCGGCTGTTCGAGGGTGTAAAACACTAAGCTCGCATCGGCGCTGAACGCGCCGAAGTAAGCCTCGCGATCGTTGCGGGCGAAGGCGGACACCAGCGCGGCGGCCGCCTGCAAAACCTGATCACGTTCGTGCATGGTCGAACCCTCAGCGATGGACCACGCCTGGCAGTACACAGAGCATTTCGTACAGCAGGTTGGCGGCCAGCAGCGAGGTGTTGCCGGTGGTGTCGTACGCGGGCGAGACTTCTACCAGATCGCAGCCGATCAGGTCGAGGCCCTGGCAGCCACGGACGATTTCAATCGCCTGAATGGTCGTCAGACCACCGATTTCCGGGGTGCCGGTGCCCGGCGCCCAGGCCGGGTCGATGCCGTCGATGTCGAAGCTCAGGTACACCGGACCGCCACCGACTTTCTCGCGCACTTCAGCCATCAACGGCGCCAGCGACTTGTGCCAGCACTCTTCGGCCTGCACTACGCGGAAACCTTGATCGCGGCTCCAGTTGAAGTCGTCAGCGGTGTAACCCTGCGCGCGCAGACCGATCTGCACCACGCGGTCGCAGTCCAGCAGGCCTTCTTCGACGGCGCGGCGGAAGGTCGTACCGTGGGCGATTTTCTCGCCAAACATGTGATCGTTCACATCGGCGTGGGCATCGATATGCACCAGCCCGACCTTGCCGTGCTTTTTATGAATCGCGCGCAGGATCGGCAGGGTGATGGTGTGGTCGCCACCCAGGGTCAGCGGGATCACGTTGTGCTCGAGGATGTTGTCGTAGGCTTCTTCGATGATGCGCACGGCGTCGAGCAGGTTGAAGGTGTTGATTGCCACGTCACCGATGTCGGCGACCGACAGCGAGTCGAACGGGGCGGCGCCGGTCGCCATGTTGTACGGACGGATCATCACCGATTCGGTGCGGATGTCGCGTGGCCCGAAGCGGGTGCCGGGGCGCAGCGAAGTGCCGATGTCCAGCGGCACGCCAACGAACGCGGCGTCGAGGCCGGCGGCGGTCGGTACATGGGGCAGTCGGAGCATGGTGGCGATGCCGCCGAAGCGCGGCATTTCGTTGCCGCCCAGTGGTTGGTGAAGGATCTTGTCCACGGGTAGGGCCTCATCGTCTTTGTTTTATTTATGTCGGCGCGCCGTCAAGCACAGGTGCGGGCGCCGCTGTGGGGCCGATCATGCGAAATGCCGTGCGGGGGAAGAATCGCTGCGGGCAAAAACTTAGTTCAGATATTTCTAAACTAATGGTGATGGGCGGGATAGACTTTGGCGGGTTCGAATGGTGTGCTCGGCTGGCGATTGTTGCCCTCACCCCAGCCCTCTCCCAGAGGGAGAGGGGGCCGACCGAGTTGTTGGCGGAATCTGCATCGACCTGAAAAATCGCCTCGAACTCAGGATTTGAAAGCCATGGAGATTAGCTCCCTCTCCCTCCGGGAGAGGGCTGGGGTGAGGGAAAGTTTTATCAGGCAACACATCTCTAAAGCCCGGAGCAGACATGGCCAACGCTTTACCCGACCTGAAACTGTTGCGCATCTTCGTCAGCGTGGTCCGCCATCAGGGCTTTGCCAATGCGCAGCAGGAGCTGAACCTGTCGACCTCGGCGATCAGCACCTACATGAGCCAGCTCGAAGCGGCGCTCGGGCTGGTGCTGTGTCATCGCGGGCGCGGCGGGTTCAGCCTGACCAGCAAGGGCGAGCTGTTCCACCAGGAAACCCTGCGCCTGCTGGCCGAACTCGAAGGCTTCGAGCAATACGCCGCTGCGCTCAAGGGCGAACTGCGTGGCACGCTCAACCTCGGGGTGATCGACTCCACCGTCAGCGATAAAGCCCTGCCGTTTGCCGAAGCCATCGGCGCCTACAGCCAGGAACACCCGGCGGTGCATTTGCACCTGTCAGTGATGAGCCCCTACGAACTGCAACTCGGCGTGCAGGACAACCGCCTCGACCTGGCCATCGGCGCGTTCTCCACGCGTATGAGCGGTCTGGTCTACATGCCGCTGTACCGCGAGCAGCACTGGCTGTATTGCAGCAATCGTCATCCGCTGTTCAACGAGCGGCGAATTCCCGAGCAGGTCATCACCCAGCAACGCATGGTCGGTCGCGGTTACTGGAGCCAGGCGGAACTGGCGCGTCACGGGTTCAAACACAGCGCCGCCACCGTGGAAAGTATGGAAGCGCAGCTGATTCTGGTGCTGTCCGGCGCTTACATCGGTTACCTGCCGGAGCACTATGCCCAGGCCTGGGCCGACAAGGGCGATTTGCGCGTGCTGCTGCCGGCGACCTTCGGGTATCAGGCGCCGTTCTCGATGATCATGCGCCGCGGCCGCAGTCGCGAACCGCTGATCCAGACTTTTCGCGATCTGCTCAAAGCACAGCTCAATCAGGCCTGAAGACCATGTCCAGACCCCAATGCCCGCGCTGCCAGCGCCCCCAGACCCATTGCCTGTGCCCGCTGATCCCGAGTCTCGACAGCCGCACTCGAATATTGCTGCTGCAGCATCCGAGCGAGGTCAATCACGCGCTGAACACCGCGCGGCTGGCGGCGCTGGGGTTGAGCAATGCCGAGCTGATCGTCGGTGAAGTGTTCGAGGATCTGCCGGCGCTGCTCAATCGACCGGGGTATCAGGCGCGCTTGCTGTTTCCCGCCGACGATGCGCAGCCGCTGCAGGCTTACCGCGAATCTGATCAACCGTTATTGCTGGTGGTGCCGGACGGCACTTGGCGCAAGGCGCGCAAGATGCTGCATCTGAATCCGCTGCTGGCGGCGCTGCCGCGGGTGACGCTGGCCGAAGGTGGAGTCTCGCGCTACCGATTGCGCAAGGCGCCGGGGCCGGGAGCGCTCTCGACCATAGAGGCGATCGTGCAGGCGCTGGAAACCCTTGAAGCACCGACCACGTTTGCGCCGTTGCTCAAGCCGTTCGAGGCGTTGATCGAGGGGCAGATTGCGGCGATGGGGGAGGAGGTTTTTCAGCGTAATCATGGCGACAGATAGACGTTGTATGAGCTGGCCTCATCGCTGGCAAGCCAGCTCCCACAGGTTCTGAGGTGTTCACAGATTTTGTGGTCTGCACAGACACTGTGGGAGCTGGCTTGCCAGCGATGAGGCCCGTCAATTCAACACACAATCAGGATAACGACTAGCGCTCACGCATCGCCTCGGTTCTGGCCTTCAGCACCGGTTTGAGCAGGTAATCCAGCACGCTTTTCTCCCCGGTAATAATGTCCACCGTCGCCACCATCCCAGGGATGATCAGCAGCGGTTTCACATCCCCGCCCAAATGGTTTTTATCGGTGCGCACCTGAATCAGGTAGAAGCTGTTGCCCTTGTCATCGGTGATGGTGTCGGCGCCGATCAGCTCGAGCTTGGCGCTCAGCCCGCCGTAGATCGTGTAGTCATAAGCGCTGAACTTGACCATGGCTTTCTGGCCCGGATGCAGGAAGGCGACGTCTTGCGGGCGGACCTTGGCTTCGATCAGCAGGTTGTCTTCCAGCGGCACGATTTCCACCATGTCGCTGCCCGGCTGCACCACGCCGCCGATGGTGTTGACCTTGAGCTGCTTGATCACCCCGTGCACCGGCGAGGTCACGGTGGTGCGGCTGACGCGGTCGTCGATGGCGATGCTCGATGCGGTGATTTTCGACAGGTCGGTGCGTTTCTGGTTGAGGTCCTTGGCGGCGTCGGAACGGAAGGTCTGTTCCGACTCATCGATCTTGCTCTTGATCTCGTTGATCGCCGATTCGGCCCGGGGAATCGCCAGGGTGGTCGCGTTCAGCGATCCGCGAATCTCCACCGCGCTGCGCTTGAGCCGCAGGATCTCCACCGGCGACACCGCGCCAGTGCCGACCAGCGGCGCCGACATGTTCATCTCTTGCTGCAGCAGCGCCAGGCTGGAACTGTACTGGCCTTGCTTGGAGCGGAATTCCGCCAGCTCCTGAGTCTTTTGCCGCAACTGTTCGGTGAGGGTTCGTTGCTCACTGGCCAGCCGCCGTTGGCGTTGCTCGTACAGCGCCAGTTCGTCTTCTGCGACCTGCGGCGCCTTGGCGAGCACCTCGGCAGACGGCTTGAACGGTCGTCCCTCGGCTTCGGCGGACAGGCGTTCGACCTGCGCGGTCAGGGCGTAACGGTCGGCCTCGCTTTCACCCTTGTTCGACAGGAAGCGCGTGTCATCCAGGCGCAGCAGCTTGTCGCCCTTGTTCACCATCTGCCCTTCGCGCACGAAGATCTCGGTGACGATCCCGCCCTCGAGGTTCTGGATCACCTGGACCTTGCTCGACGGAATCGCCTTGCCTTCGCCCATCGTCACTTCTTCAAGCACCGCGAACTTGGCCCAGACCAGCGCACTGATCAGCAGCGCCGCCGCGAGCCACACGGTGATCCGCGACCAGCGCGGCGAATCCTGCAACGACGCGCCAGCGGTTTCCGGCATGAACTCGACCTCGGCGCTTTTGCCGAAACTGTCGAAGTAGCCACGTGATTTGCCATCGGATGCAGCTGTCATGGGGCGATACCCCTCAATAAAGAACCATCAGACCGACACACAATGTTGTGGCCAGCAAACCTTTCTTTTGGCCAGAGAACTTCACTGGCACCCAATAGCTTCCCTGTGGTGAGAGCCACAGATTCTTGGTACCCATTCAAACCGCCGCCGAGCCAACGCGGCCTTTGCGCAACGCATCGATCACCGCGTCTTTCGGCCCATCGGCGACGACCCGGCCGTTGTCCAGCACCAGCAACCGGTCCACCAGACTCAGCATCGAGGTGCGGTGGGTGACCAGCAGCAGCGTCTTGCCTTGCACCCAGCCGTGCAGCTTCTGCCGCAGCAGGTCTTCGCTGCTGTTGTCCATGGCGCTGGTGGGTTCGTCGAGCAGCATGATCGGTGGGTCGAGCAGCAGCGCGCGGGCCAGCAACACCGCCTGACGCTGACCACCGGAGAGCAGTTGCCCGCGCTCGCCCACTGGCCGGTCGAAGCCTTGCGGATGCTGGCGCGCCAGTTCGGTGACGCCGGTCAGTTCGGCGACTTCGAGCATGCGCGAATCGCTGATGTAGCGTGCGCCAAGGGTCAGGTTGTCGCGCAGGCTGCCGGCCAGCAGCGGCAGGTCGTGGGCGACATAACCGATCTGCTGGCGCAGGTCGGCGACATCCAGTTGCCGCAGGTCGAGACCGTCGAGCAGCAACTGGCCTTCCTCGGGTTCATAGAAGCCCATCAGCAGTCGCGCCAGGGTGCTTTTGCCCGAGCCGCTGCGGCCGATGATGCCGATCCGCTCGCCGGGTTTCATGCTGAAGCTGACATTGCTCAGCGCCGGCGCGTTCTGCCCGTTGTAGTGAAAGGTCACGCCGCTGACGTCCAGCGCTCCTTGCAGTTGCGTACGCTCCAGTGGCCGCTGCTTGCCGTCGCGCTCCTGCGGCAGGCCCATCAGCGCATCGGTGCTTTTCATGGTCAGTTGCGCTTGCTGGTAGCGGGTGATCAACCCGGCGATCTGCCCCAGCGGCGCGAGTACGCGGCTGCCGAGCATGTAGCTGGCGACCAGGGCGCCGACGCTGAGGTTGCCGGCGATGATGCTGTAGACCCCGGCAACAATCGTCGCCATCCCGGAAAACTGCTGGATGAACAGCGTGCCGTTGGTCGCCAGCGCCGACAGGTTACGCGCATGGCTGTCGAGGCGGGTGAGGGCGCCGTGGGTGCTTTCCCATTTGTGCTGGCGCTCGCTTTCGGCGCTGCAGGCCTTGAGGGTTTCCAGGCCGCCGAGGGTTTCGATCAGCAGCGCCTGACGCTCGGCGCCGAGGCTCAGGCTTTTCTGCACGGTGTCGCGCAGGCGCACCTGGATCGCCAGGGCAAACATGATCGTCAGCGGAAACGCCAGCAACGGGATCACCACCAGCCAGCCGCCGAGCAGACCGATCACCACCAGCATCAACACCACGAAGGGCAGGTCGATCAGGCTGGTCAGGGTCACCGCCGTGAGGAATTCGCGCAGGCCCTGAAAATCGTGAATGCTCTGGGCGAAACCGCCGATGGTCGCCGGCCGCGCCTTCATCGCCATGCCGGTGATCCGTTCAAATAAAGTCGCGGAAAGGATCACATCGGTTTTCTTCCCGGCGGTGTCGAGCAAGTGCGCGCGCACCACGCGCAGCACCAGCTCAAAACCGGTGCCGATCAGCAAGCCGACGGCCAGGACCCACAGGGTCGAGGTGGCCTGATTCGGCACCACGCGGTCGTAGGTCTGCATGACGAACAACGGCACCATCAGGCCCAGCAGGTTGATCAGGAAACTGGCGAGGATCGCATCGCTGTACAGCCATTTCGACAGCTTCAGGGTGTCGCGAAACCAGGCCTGGACGCGCGGCACCAGCGGTGAGCGCAAGTCTTCGAGTTCGTGGCGCGGACGGGCGAACAAGGCCTGACCGCTGTAGTGTTCGGCCAGCTCTTCGCGGCTGACCCATTGCTCGCCGCCATCGGCTTCGCTGGGCAGGATCAGCGCCTTGCCGTCATCGGCGAAGCGCCGCAGCACGGCGGTGCGGCCATCGTTGAGCAGCAGCAGAATCGGCAGATTCAGTACCGAGATATCTTGCAGTTCACGCCGCAGCAGGCGCGCCTGCAAACCGGCCCGGGCTGCGGCGCGGGGCAGCAGGTCCAGACTCAGGCGTTGTTTGTTCATGGGCAGCCCGGCACTCAGGCTGGCACGGCTGACGATTGCGCCGTGGAGTTTGCAGAGAATCAACAGACCGTCGAGTAACGGATCATCGAAGCTCAGGCGCGGATCGATCCCGACGTTACCGCCTTCGGCCATGCTGGTCATATTGATCGCCTCTGTGGAACGACTCGGCTATCGACGCATCACCCTGTAGGAGCTGCCGCAGGCTGCGATCTTTTGATCTTTTTTCAGGATCAAGATCAAAAGATCGCAGCCTGCGGCAGCTCCTACAGTTATGCGTTATTTCAGCTCGGGCAGGCGTGCCTCATTTTTGACTTCGGTCGCCGCAATGGCATCCGCCGGCAGCACCACCCGTTGCTTGCTCAGCAACTGACCCATGTTCGCCAGCACGCGGTACATCGAGTATTCCTCGGTGTAGCGGATTTCGGTGTAGCGGCGGTCGGCGTTGTACAGCTCGTTTTCACTGTCGAGCAAGTCGAGCAGGGTGCGTTGGCCGAGGCCGAACTGATCCTGATAAGCCGCGCGTACACGCTTGGTGGTCTCGGCGTATTCGCGGGCGGTCGGGGTCTGTTTCTTCGCGTTGACCATGGCGTTCCAGGCCAGGTGAATGTTCTCGTTCAACTGACGCAGGGCGTTGTTGCGGATGTCCATTGCCTGGTTGATCTGGTGCGCATCGGACGCCAGTCGGGCCTTGTCGCTGCCGCCACGGAACAGGTTGTAGTTCATGATCACGCCGACCCGCCATTCGTTGTCGTGGCCTTGATCGCCCTGCACGTTGTTGTTCGCGCCCACCGCGGCTTCGGCGTCGAAGCGTGGGTAGAACGGCGACTTGGCAACTTCATACTGACTCTCGGCCGACTGCACGTCCGCCTGCGCGGATTTCAGGTACGGGTTGTTCTCGACCATGCTCTGCTGGGCTTCCGGCAGACTGGCGGGGATTTCGCCGCGGGTCGAGGCGGGCGCTTCGAGCTCGTCGGGCATGCGTCCGACCACGGCAAAGAAGTTCGATTCGGCATCAGCCAGATCGACTTCGGCGGTGTCGAGGTTGTTTTGCGCCAGCGCCTTACGGGCGACCGACTGATCGGAGTCGGCGGTGCTGCCGATGCCGCGCTGGGTGCGCAGGCCGATCTGATCGTTGACCCGCAAGTGCGCTTGCAGGTTGTTCCGCGCCAGGGTCACCAGCTCCCGGCGCTTGAGCACTTCGAGGTAGACCTCGATGGTGCGCAGGGCCAGATCCTGCGCGGTGCCTTGCGCGTAGTAGGCGCGCGAGTTGGACACGCCCTTGGTGCGCTCGACCTCGTTGGCGGTGTTGAAGCCGTCGAAAATCATCTGCCGCAGGCGTAACTCGGACTGGGTGTAATTGAGAATCGAGGTGTGGTGGTTACCCAGCGCCCGGGTGTTGGTGTTGTCGCTGTAGCCGCGCCCGTAGGCGGCGTTCAGATCGACCGACGGATAGAAGCCGCCCTTGGCCACTTTCACCTGTTCATCGGCCGACAGCTTGGCATCGACCCGCGAGGCCAGTTCCGGGTGAACGGCGATGGTGCTTTGAATCGCTTCGGTCAGGTTCATGGCCTGGGCTTGGGAAGTGCAAGCCATGGCCAGCAAAACCGCGCTGCAGAGGGGGGTTAAAACGCGCATGGGGTGCATCTCCCTGGTCCTGATGGTGTGTTACTGTCGCCAAATATTTGACGATAATTGGGGGTGTAAGCGTTTCACTCTTGTAACAACAGAGCTAAGAACATCCTGAAGCGTAGCTAAGAAAAAATTTTCATAAGGCTTATGCCGAAAAAAACTTATGCGCTTGGCGAAAACCGGCACATTGTTCAGGACGAAAGCCTTTGCAGGGCGCGCTTCAGGGAGCGCGCAAAGGCTTGAGGAAAGTTCCATTCACTTTGCGACATACGGCGAAGTAATGCTGAAGGGGAGGGACGCGTAGCGGCAGATGAGCGACAGATTTTTGTCACTCGAGTGATTCACCACCGTTACGTAGCGCTAGTGGGTTGGCAGCAGCGATCAGGATGCCGAAGTGCTTGAGGGCACTGGATTTTCCTGGTTGGCGCAACCTGCGAAACGAACTGTCGAGGTGCGAGCGTCACCCGGCAACCCGCATGAGCCATGGGCGTGCTTCGCGAACCAGTGCCGACGGTGGTCGGCAGCGGAGGAGTTTCACATGGCAACGCTCATCGGCACCGTCACTAAAGTCATTGGTCAGGTTTTTGCGCAGGGGGCAGACGGCACACGCCGCGAGCTTTCAGTTGGCGATCGCTTGTTTGCCGGCGATCAACTGATCACCGGGGCAGAGGGCGCGGTTGCCGTTCATCTGCAAAACGGCCATGAACTGACCCTGGGCCGCGACAGCAGCATGATCCTGTCCGGCCAACTGCTGGCCAACCAGGCGGTGCATGTCGACTCCCCTGAAGCGCTGACGCCGAGCCAGGCGCAACTGACCGATGTCGAGCAGATCCAGAAAGCCATCGCCGCCGGCGACGACCCGACCAAAGCCGCCGAAGCCACCGCGGCGGGGCCGAATGCGCCGACTGGCGCGCCAGGCCAGGCGGGCGGCGGCCACAGCTTTGTGTTGCTGACCGAAGTCGGCGGACGAGTGGATCCGGTCATCGGCTTCCCGACGGCGGGGTTCAACGGGATTCCCGAGTTTCCGCAAGTGCGGCCATTTGTGGTGGTCGACAATGGCGACAACACGCCAGCGCCTGTGGTGCCGCCAGTCAACAACCAAGTGACCCTGACCGGCCTCGCCGTACCCGGGGGCGAACTGACCCTCAACGAAGCCAACCTGCCTGACGGCTCCTCGGCCAACTCCGGCGCGCTGACCCAGAGCGGCAGCTTTACCGTGTCGGCACCGGACGGCCTGAGCAGCCTGAACATCGGCGGGATCAACGTGGTCAGCGGCGGCGTGGCGGCAGGTTTCCCGCAGTCGATCACCACGCAACTGGGCAACACCCTGACCATCACCGGCTACAACGCTGCCACCGGGGTCGTCAGCTACAGCTACACCCTCAACGGCAACGACGCGCATCCGGCCGGCGCTGGCGCCAACAGCCTCAGCGAACAGTTCACCGTGGTAGCCGGCGACAGTAACGGCGACTCGGCGACCGGCACACTTGAAGTCAACATCATCGACGATGTGCCACGGGCGGTGAACGACAGCAATGCCAACACTGCCTCCGAAACTTTGCTGACCCTGACCGGCAACGTGCTGACCAACGACGTGCAAGGCGCCGACCGCGTTCCCACCGGCCCCGTTACTGCCGGCACCTTTACCGGCACTTTCGGCACCCTGGTGCTCAACGCCAACGGCACTTACACCTACACCCTGAACACCAGCGACGCCGACTTCAAAGCCCTGCACGGCGGTGGCAACGGCACTGAAACTTTCACCTACACCATCACCGACTCTGACGGTGATACCAGCACTGCCAACCTCGTCCTGCAGATCCACAACAATGACGATCCGGTGCTGATCAACGGGCTGAATGTCGAGGGCGGCGAACTGACGGTCTACGAGAAAAACCTCAGCGACGGCAGCGCACCGGATTCCACTGCGTTGACCCAAAGTGGCACCTTTACCATCACCGCGCTCGATGGCGTCACCACGTTGACCGTCGGCGGCATCGCCGTGGTCACCAACGGCGTTGCCGCCGGTTTTCCGCAATCGGTGACCACGCCACTGGGCAGCACGCTGACGATCACCGGTTTCAACGCGGCGACCGGCGTTGTCAGTTACAGCTACACGCTTGATCACAACGAAGCACACCCAACCGCCAACGGCGCCAACAACCTGCCTGAGCAATTCGCCGTCACGGTGGTCGATGACAACGGCACCACGGCCAATGCGACCCTCGATGTGAACGTGATCGACGACCTGCCCAAAGCGGTCGATGACAGCAATCCCGGCACTGCTGCCGAAACGAATCTGGTC